>JAQXIQ010000066.1 GCA_029007865.1 Bacillota bacterium | reverse complement strand
GTGTTGCTTCTATTGTCATCAACGAAGAAGGCGAACTTGTTATCACTTATACCGAAGGTAACCCTGTACACCTCGGTAAAATCATCGGACCCCAAGGTGCACAGGGTCTCCAAGGTGAAAAGGGCGATAAAGGTGACACTGGTGCTACTGGTGCAAACGGTTTAACACCGTTCATCAATGCTAATGGTTATTGGCAGATTGGTGAAACCGATACTGGTGTGAAGGCAGCAGGTACCAATGGTACTAACGGCACCAACGGAACAAATGGTGAAAACGGTCTTACCCCTTATATCAACGACAATGGCAACTGGCAAATCGGCGACCAAGACACAGGCATCAAGGCGGCAGGTGTCAACGGAACAAATGGTGATTCTGCTTACGATATTGCCAAGAAAAACGGATTTGTAGGCACCGAAGAAGAATGGCTTGCCTCCCTTAAAGGCGCACAAGGTCAGCAAGGTGTTCAGGGTATTCAAGGTATCCAAGGTGAAAAGGGCGACACAGGCACAGGTGTCTCCAAAGTAGAACTAATTAACGACGAACTTATTATCACTCTTTCAAATAACGACAAATTCAATCTTGGCAATATTAAGGGTGTTAAAGGTGATGATGGTGTCGGCATTTCCACGGTAGTTATTGATACCGACGGACATCTCAAAATAACTCTTACAACGGGTGTTACCACCGACCTTGGCAATGTAAAAGGTGCTGACGGTAAAGACGGTGTTGGTATTGATGAAATCTATATCCAAGATGGCAACCTTTATGTAAAGAAAACCACTGATACTGTCGCTGTCAACCTTGGCTCTGTCAAGGGCGAGAAGGGTGACAAAGGCGACCAGGGCGAACAGGGGCCGAAGGGCGACAAAGGCGATAAGGGTGACACTGGTCGTGGAATTGTAAAGACCGAGATTATTGACGGACATCTTTGGATTACATATTCCGATGACCTTGAAAATCCTGTTAATATTGGAAAAGTTATTGAAGATAATAAAATTACAAATGAAATTAGTCTTTTAACCTATCAAGAACAAGCCGATGGTACATATAGTGTTTCATTAAATGAAGCGTTTTTGAATAGTGCAACATCAGTTGCTATTCCAGAAAAATTTAATGGAAAGTCGGTGTCAACAATTGCCGACAATGGTTTTAAAAATGCAATATATCTCTCAAAAATTAGCATTCCGAGCAGTATAAATAAAATTGGAAATAATGCTTTTAAAGGCTGTTCGAATCTTGTAAGCATAAATATTCCTGAAGGTGTAACAATAGGTAGTTATGCTTTTGATGGCTGTTCGAATCTTGTAAGCATAAATATTCCCGAAGGTGTAACTTCAATAGGTGCTTGTGCATTCAGGGGTTGTAATTCTTTATCGGGCAAGATTATTATACCGTCAGGTATAACATCACTCCCAACAGGATTATTTGACGGATGTGCTTCTATAGAAGAAATTGTTTTGCCTAATTCCATAAATACAATCCCATCGAATTTTTGTAGTGATTGCACACTGTTAAAAACAATTAATATACCCGATGATGTTACATCAATCGAATGGAATAGTTTCCGAGGATGTAGTTCGCTTTCAGAAATCAACATACCTTACAATGTAAAATATATAGCTTCTGGTGCTTTTTTGAATTCAGGAATAACAAAAGCATATTTCAAAAATGCAAGTGGTTGGAATAGAAAAATCATATATTACGATAGTTCAGCAAGCATGACTCCTCGTACTACGAAATATGCAGAACTTTCAGAAGATACATTATCTGACCCTGTTCAAGCGGCGGGTATTCTTACTGATAATACTTCATATACAAATTCTAGTAGTGAAAAATACTATTATCAGTTTAATCGCAAGTGAAAATATGCATTGAAAAGGAACATATAAATGAAAAAGACAACAATAGAAGTTGAAGAATTAAAAAAATGGGGCGATAAACCTTGTGAACACGATAAAGGGTATGGTCACGAAGTTGATGATGTTTTAGGATGTGATTGCGATTGCTTTTGTTTGCAATGCGGAATGAGGCATTCTAATGCCGATTTTTCAAAAATCGTATGAAATAACTTTTTAAAGTTGAAATCGTAGTGATTTTGAAAACTTTTTCAAATGTAAACCAGCAGCGAGTTCGTGCTCGTTGCTGGTTTTTGATATACCCGACTTAAGTATGCTGCAGGAGGGAAAATGATATTTGAAACAAAACGCCTGATCCTTCGCTCATGGCGGGCAGATGATGCGCAAGACCTGTACAGATATGCAAGCGACCCGGATGTCGGGCCGCCTGCTGGCTGGCCGCCGCACACAAGCGTGGAGAACAGCCGTGAGATAATATTAACGGTGCTTTCAAAGCCGGAGAGCTACGCGGTTTGCCTCAGGGACGGAGCGCCCGTCGGAAGCGTCGGTCTGCATCTGAACGGCAGTACCGGAATGACCGATCGGGATGACGAGTGCGAACTGGGTTACTGGATCGGCAAGCCGTTCTGGGGACAGGGGCTGATCCCGGAGGCCTCGCATGAGCTGCTTCGTCACGCTTTTGAAGAGCTGGGTATGCGTTCCGTCTGGTGCGGGCATTTCGACGGCAACATCAAGAGCCGCCGCGTTCAGGAGAAGCTGGGATTTGTTTACCATCATACTGTTGAGGGGCTGGAAGTCAGGCTGATGAACCAGATCAGGACAGAACACGTGATGCTGCTGACGCGTCAGAGATGGCTGGAAATGTCTGCATCGGATGATGGATAAAGGCTGCCGTTACGGTATTGGGACGGCGCAGCAAAGCCGACAAAAAACGGCTTCGGAGAGGGAAACCCAATCCGGAGCCGGGTTTTATTGTAAGATGTTCAGGAATATATAGTAATGCAGTTTTTTATTCTCTAATTTCCATCTGCTTTGAAGGTAGTACATATCAACACCTCGTGTAAAAGATTATAGCATAAAAAACTTATCAATTCAAATTAACTTCAATTAACCGGCAGGGGTTTGTTGTGCAGAAAAAAACGGGCGTTCATAACCGAGATCCGTTATGAACACCGGATATGTTTGCGGATAATGAAAAAGATGCCGACGCAAAATCCGGATAAGAAGGGGCAACGGCATATTATCGCCCGGATAAGAATACCGGGCTCCGCTCATTCAGTAAGCTTTATACTTTGGCTTAGGCAGAATAAGAGTATAGGCTTTGCATGAATCGGATTCGGGGAAGGCATAGAAAAAACCAAGATTGTAAAACGGCAGATTTGATTGAATTATCAGGCGGCAACAGCCGAACTGAATTAAATGCATATATGCTCATAAATGCCGTTATTGCGGTGGGGCGATTATTTGAGGTATTTTATAAAATCACTACGCGGAGGGCAGGGAAGGCGCAGATCCCAGCCCAGCGCGTTCATCTGAGCAAGCTTTATGAGGGTAAGGTTTTCGTCCACCAGCATGGACGCCGATATTTCCGATATGCTTCTGCCATCGAGCAGCTGCTCCGAAAGCTCCCGCTCGTCCAGAAGCAGATGAGCGGCAAAGGCATTGGCGGTCTGTTCGGTTTCGTCCTTTATGCCGAAAAGATTGTATTCGCGCAGACCCTGTCCCGCCATGGAGCGGTGAAAGAGGTCGTGACCTATTTCGTGAGCCAGCACCATATTGAAGACCGGGCCGTTTATATTGCTGTTAATAAAGATCATGCGTCTGCGCCATTTACAGGTATACATTCCCAGCAGCGAGGAAAAATCCTCATAATACAGGTGTATGCCCAGCATATCGGCGACATCGGCGGGATTGCGGGAGCCGCAGCGCTTAACGGTCTGCCGTGCTTTTTTATATATTTCTTCGTAACAGATCAAGGCAGCCTCCGCGTCATTCCCGGTTGTCGGAACCGTGCTTGCCGCCCGCATATTTCAGGTTGTCGCTTTTGGCGTCCCAGTATGCTTTCTGTAAGGCCAGCATAACGGCGTCCTTATCCTCCTGCGCCAGATCCCCTCCGGCAAACAGGCAGCCTATCTGCTCCACAAGCTGACGCGCCTGCTCCATGCCCCTTTTGCCGTATTGCTCCCCGGCCATGGCGATGAAATCGTCGGTTTCATTGTGCAGGGAGGCGGCGTTGACCCCCAGTATGTCCGCAAGGCGGTCGTATACCTCGCGATTCTGCGGATATGTGCTTCCGCTTTCATAGTTGATAACGGTCTTGAGCGCAAGACCTGCTCTGGAGGCAAGCTCGGCCTGCGTAAGTCCGCATTTTTTGCGCTGAGTGCGAAGTTTTTCTCCGAATTTCAAATATATCCCTCCCCGGTGCGGTATGCTGCGGATTGCCGTCAAAATATTTGTGCAAAAATATTGCATATTATTATTGACATATGTAATCCGTTTGCGTATAATACAGATGTGTAATCGGGTTACATATATAATACAACGGATTGCTTATGTTGTCAAGGATAATCCGGGCGGCCGGCGCAGTCGTATTACAGCGGAGACGGACATGGAAAGGATAATTTTACACGTAGATATCAATAACTGCTTTGCATCCATAGAGGCGGCGCTGAACCCCTCGCTTAAAGGCAGGGCCATAGCGGTGTGCGGCTCCGAGAAGGAGCGCCACGGAATAGTGCTTGCCAAAAGCGAGGCGGCCAAGCGCTTCGGGGTCCGCACGGGGGACACCGTATGGCAGGCCCGGCAGAAATGTCCGGGACTGGTGACAGTGCAGCCGCATTACGAGCAGTACCTGCGGTATTCCGCCATGGCCCGCCGCATATATGACAGCTACACCGACCGGGTGGAGCCGTTCGGGCTGGACGAATGCTGGCTGGACGTCACCGGCAGCACAAAGCTTTTCGGCAGCGGGGAAAAAATAGCACATGATATAAGGGAAAGAGTCAAAAGGGAACTGGGAGTAACGGTTTCGGTAGGGGTGAGCTTCAGCAAGCTGTTTGCCAAGGTGGGGTCGGACATGAAGAAGCCCGACGCCGTCACCGTGATAGACAGGGAGCATTACATGGATATAGTGGGAGATCTGTCGGCCGATGCCGTTATGGGGGTGGGAAGGAGCACATCAGAGATACTGCACAGGCACGGCATATATACCGTGCGGGATATCGCTCAGGCCGGGCAGGACAATATGCGCCGCTTTTTGGGGAAAAACGGCCTGGATTTATGGCGTCAGATAAGCGGGACGGACGGGCTGCCCGTGGCGTGCAGCTACAGCGTAAACGTGCCCAAATCGGTAAGCAGCGGCATTACTACCGGAGAGGATATGTTTAACCGTGACGAGATATGCAGGGTTATGCTGTCGCTGTCGGGGGAGGTATCGGCAAGGCTCAGGGATGAACAGATGTGCGCCTGCGGCGTGCAGATAGGGGTAAGGACATCGGAGAGCCTTAAATGGCATCAGTATCAGATGCCGCTGGAATACCCGGTGCAGTCGGTTTCGGGGCTGTACGGCGCGGCCTGCAGGCTTATAGGGCAGTATGACTGGGCAAGCCCGGTGCGCTCGGTATCGGTAAGAGCGGTAAACCTTTGTCCGGCCGGGTCTGCACTGCAGCAAAATATGCTGGGAGGGCTGGAGGAATACGAAAAACGGGAGAGGGCGGACGAGGCGGCCTATAAAATCTGCAAGAGGTACGGGCGGGGGGCTGTGGCTTCGGCCGGACTGCTGTTTAAGACCAAGATGCCTTCCGGAGTCAGGGTAAATTCACTGCCCGGGGCGGAGAAAAACGCATACAAGCAGGAAGGGTCGTAAGGCAAGAAACGGCGGGACCGGCAGCGCGGGCAGTGACCGGGGCGGCGCGTGCGTTGCGGCTTTACTGCCGGGGCGGTGAAATTTAATGGCGGCCGACGCAATGCGGCGTTACGGCAGTCTGCAAAGCAATTCGCAAGCGGCGAGCAGGACAAGCAGAAAGCCGAAATTAAGCAGGCAGAACCAAAGCAGATAGCGTTTGGTGCCGCGGGGTTCGTGTCTGCGGTATTCGCGGAAGGTTATCAGCGAGGCAAGGGAGGCTATAAGGGTTCCGGCTCCGCCTATGTTGACCCCCATCAGCAGCTGCTGAGGCACAACGGAGAAGTGCGAAAGCAATACCGCCGTAGGCACATTGCTTATAAGCTGACAGGAGACCACCGACAGCAGCAGGGTGTCGCCCGAGGCCAGGGAGTCTATAACGGCGTGCAGGCGTTCTATTCTGGAGAGATTGCCCGAAAAGACAAAGAACGCGCAGAATGTCAGCAGCAAAAGATAATCCACATGAGCAAGAGCCGACCTGTCCGCAAACAGCAGTACCGCAACCGTTGCGATAAGTGCGGCCCAGTACGGTATCAGGCGGAATACCGCCGCTATGCAGAGAGCAAAAAGTGCGATATACAGCGCGGCACGCCTGTTGTCGGTGGGGAGGCTCCCATCCTGCACAAGGGTAAGCGGGCGGGGCTTTATCAGAATGCAGCAGGCGGCTATCATTATAAGGCTGAGTACAAACGGGGGCAGCATTACGGTAAAAAATTCGGCGTCGGAGAAGCTGTAATAGGAATACAGATACAGGTTCTGCGGATTGCCGAAGGGGGTCAGCATTCCGCCCAGATTTGCCGCGAGGGTCTGCAGGGTAAAGGTGACCGGCATCAGTTTTCTGTTGCCGGTGGAATCCAGCACAAAGAAGCTAAGGGGGAGAAAGGTCAGCAGAGCCATGTCGTTGGCTATTATCATGGAGCCGATATATGTTATAAATATAAGCGCGGTGACCGCGGAGCGCACCGTGTGCAGGGAAAGCACTATCCTGCGCGCCAAGTTACTGAAAAAATTGATGTTTTTAAGCGCCGATATTACTGCCAGAGTACAGAAAAGGCAGGAAAGCGTGGAAAGGTCAAAATACTGAGCGTACAGCGCGTCGGGGGGAACAAAAAAACAGGTTACGGCCGCGGCGACAACTGCTATGGTAACTACCGGGTTATTCCTTATAAAAACGGCTGCTTTTTTCATAATTTCCTCTTAATGCTTGCAAAACTTTGATGATTATGCGCCTGTATCCGGCAAAAGTCAAGCAAATTCCGAGCTTTTTCTTGCTATAAGAGAAAAAAACGAATATAATAAACCTGAGTCTGATGTCTGTGCCGGAAGCCCGAGTGCTTGCTTGCGGCAGAGAAAAACAGCAGGGGAGCGTTTATTATATGATTATTAAGCTTCCGTACGGCCGAGGAACAATAAAGGCCGATATTCCGGACGGGAGGATAAAAGCGGTTATACGCAGCAGAATAGACCGGCAGCCCGTGCGCCCGGACGCCGTGGCGGAGGCCATGGCGCATCCTATAGGCACGCCCGGTCTGGAGGAGCTGGCGCGCGGCAGGAATAAGGTTGTCATAATAGCCAGCGATCACACTCGCCCTGTGCCCAGCAGGGTCATTATGCCCCTGATGCTTGAGCAGATACGCAGGGGCAATCCGCATGCGGATATAACCATACTTATAGCTACGGGCTGTCACAGAGGGACGACCGTGGAGGAACTGACGGAAAAATTCGGGCCGGAAATATGTAAAAGGGAAAAAATCGTCGTGCATGACTGCATGGACGAAGCTTCTCTGACATGTATAGGCACGTTGCCGTCGGGGGGAAGGCTTGTGATAAATTCCCTTGCGGCGCAGGCGGATCTGCTGGTTGCGGAGGGCTTTATCGAGCCGCACTTTTTCGCCGGCTTCTCCGGGGGACGCAAAAGCGTGCTGCCTGGCATAGCGTCCCGGGAGACGGTGCATTACAATCACTGCTCGGCGTTTATAGCAAGCGACAGGGCGCGCTGCGGGATCCTGGAGGGCAATCCGATACATCGGGACATGGTTTTTGCGGCGCGCAGAGCCGGGCTGGCATACATTGTCAACGTGGTGATAAACAGCCAAAAACAGGTCATAGCCGCCTTTGCCGGAGACATGGAGCAGGCGCACCTGGCGGGATGCGAATATCTGGAGAGCCTTGCGCGCTCCGCTCCGGAGCCGGCCGATATAGTTATTACCACCAACAACGGCTATCCGCTGGACCAGAACATCTATCAGGCTGTAAAG
>JAQXIQ010000065.1 GCA_029007865.1 Bacillota bacterium | reverse complement strand
GTCGCGAGTGATGTGATGCTTGCCCACTGTGCCGAAGGCACAACATCATTGCCGTAGGCTACATCATTAGGCGAAGCCGACATCACTTGCCCGTAAGGGCAAACATCGTTCGGCAGACCTGCTTTATCGCAGGTTGCCGTGCGTCTCTTTCCTTTTTCTCCGGCGTAAAACCGTTATCCGAGGCGTGTCGTGCATTCCTGCGCTGCACATTTCCGCATGTTGCAGCCGACTGCAGCGGGAAAAAGCGCGCCATGCAACGGTATTCTTGTCATGCAAACGGTTCCTTTCCTGCGCGGTGCACGCAGATTTCGTCAATCACCGCATTCCCCCGGTTTTCTATCAGAAATGCGGCGATCTCAGCAACATCCTGCGGCATAATCATACCGTCCGGTTTCAAATCGGGACGGGAAATTGCAACCATATCGGTATAAACGCCGCCCGGGCTGATGACATGAACACGGATACCGTCCTTGTATGTTTCATTCGCAAGCGACTTGGTAAAGCCGATAACCGCATGCTTGGACGCCGCGTACGCGCTCTGCTGCACATATCCTTTATGCCCCACTACCGATGCAATATTGATAACCGTCGCCCAGTCGGATTTCTTCAGCCATGCAAGAGCATCCCGGCACAAAAAATACGGGGCGCGTACATTCAGACGCATAATCCGGTCAAACTGTTCCGCCTGCGTGTCATCAAGCCTGCAGTTAAGCGCCATTCCGGCGTTGTTTATCAGTATATCCAGCCCGCCGAAGTGCGCCGCGGTCTGATCAATGCAGGAAAACAGAAAGTTATCGTCCGTCAGATCGCCCTGCAGCACCCATGCGTCGGCGCCCAGGCTTTGAGCCTCTGCCTTCACCGCCTCCAGGCGCGAGGCGTTCCTGCCGCACAGCGCCAGGGAGATTCCATCCTCCGCCAGTCTCAGCGCAATAGCCCGGCCTATTCCGGTCCCTCCTCCGGTAATCAGCGCAATCTTTCCCTTTAGTTTTTCTTTCACGGAAACACGGCTCCTTTCCGTTGCAGGCTCTGCCGGTTATGCTCAATATCTTTCCGCATACTCGCACGGCTCCTCCGCAAGCGGTCTGCCGTCTGCCCGGGCACTGCAACGAGCTTAGTATAGTCATGCCGTCTTGTTTGTCAACCGAAATCCGGCAAACTGCTTCTGCAAACACAAAAACGGTGCACCTTATCCGGCATATATCGGCTTCTCTGACCTCTGCTCAAATCCTCTCAATCAGCAAAAGCTCGCTGGACAGCGAGGCCGGTATCCTGACGGTTATGCCCCGCATAAGCTCCGCCGCCGTCATGCGCATAAAGTCGCCGCTGTTATCAAAGGTCACGCGGTATTGACCCGAAGCGGCAAGACCCCGCGGAATAACGGTAACGGTTTTCTCCGCCGTGTCCGGGGCGGACAGCACCGTAACGGCCGCCCTGTCCCTGCCGCACGACGCCAGCTCAAGCACCGAGGCTCTGCCCATGGAAAACCCTGTGCCGTCCTGCGTATGGTGATATATAAGCGCCTGGGGCAAGAACGGTCTGATAAAGCTTTTATATATTTCGATACTGTGCCTGATAAAATCAAGCTGCCCGGGATTATAGCACGCGTCGCGCGGGGAAAGCACATTCATGGATATGTGCCCCAGCATGGCGTTGCGCATATGGAAGTCAAGCGAGGCCGCAGTGTGACAGCCCATTCCCGCAACAAGCCTGTCCACCCGTTCCGGCGGCAGTACCATGGTCATGCCGCAGGTAATACGCCTGGACATGGGCGGAACCTGATTGTCCGACACCCATGTGTGATTAAAAAAGCGCATCATACCTGCGTCGCAGCGACCTCCGCCGCTGGCGCAGTTTTCAAAAATGACATCGGGGAACTTTTTCTTAAGCCGCTCAAATATGGCGTACAGCGCCTTGGTATGCCGGACGGAAGAGCATTCCCTGCCCTGTTTGCCTTTGCTTATCGCAAAGAGCTCATCGCTCATAACATTATAATCAAGGCGGAACAGATCCAGCCCGTTGCGGACTATCATGTTTTCAATTTCGCTTTCCATCCACTTGGCCGCCTCGGGCACGGTAAGGTCAAGCAGGCAGCCCCGTTCCCCGTCCGGCTTTACGGTAAGCCATTCCGGATGCTCCCTGTATACCCGGGAATACTCACCGACGCGCTCCGGCTCCATCCACATTCCGAATTTCATGCCCTTTTGGTGGCAATAATCGCGTATTTCACCTATTCCGCCGGGATAGCGCTGCTTATCCGCGTCCCAGTCTCCGTTATGCCGGTACCAGTCCCACTGCATATCCGGAGGGCAGTTCCAGCCGGCGTCCACTATGAACACCTCGCACCCGATATACGCCATCTGATCCATAAAGCTTTTGGTGGTCTCCACCGACATATCATGCTCCGCCCCCATGCCGCTGCCCACCAGACAGGCGCCTCCGCTTGCCTGCTCCAAGCACAGCACGCTTTTGCGCAGGTGCATATTCATGCGGTTGACGGCTTCATCGTCATCTCCCTGCAGAACGCCGATTTCCAGCTGCGGCGAAACAAAGGTTTCTCCGGACGCTATGCGGTAAAGAGGCGTGTTTCCCTCAATACCCGCCTCAAAGGACAGCTTGGAGTAATCCTTGTCCGGATGAGTCTCCAGATCAAAGGCAAAGCTGTAGCCCGCGCTCCACGCCAGCTGCGCCGTCATTACTGTGCCCTTTATATTGTTTTTAAGCATAAACATCGGGAATCTGTGCCGCCCTCTTATAAGCCTGCCCCCGAAGGCGGTGGTATCCGGATGCAGCTCATGCCAGTTAAAATCCCCCTCAAACCCAGTCTCATCATTGTCCATGTACCCCAGACTGTACAGCCCAGACCTCTCTCTGCCCGCGATACGGTTAAGCCCGTTCATTATCTCTATGCCTCCGCGCATAACGGCAAGCCTTGAGAGCCGCACCTCCTGCTGCGAAAGATTGGTTATCTCCAGATGCCTTGACATAATACCGGTGCCGTCCAGAGCCGTAGCTATGCACAGGCTGATATTCCGCTCGGCGTGCTCCAGCCCAACACGCGCCAGCTTCCCCTCCGACGTATCCGTGACCGAGCAGCCCTTAAAGCTCCAGCCGTAATCCAGCGACTCTCCGTCCAGCTCTATCCCGAAGGCGCACGGCCTGCGGAAATCCTTGCGCGACATACGCGACGGACAGCCCGAAAGCACATTTAACGGGTACCCCGCAGCATTCCAGCCGCAGCTGTACATCGTCCCGCTTTCGAAGGCTTCCTCATAAACTGTAAGCCCGCTGCGATAACAGATAACACCGCTTTTTTCCTGATAATAAACGTCGGAAAACATAATAAATACCCCCTGATAAATATCAACCCGCTGCCGGTCTCCCGGCGCGGCAGCATCCCACAAGAATATCAGCATTCCGCACGATAAGTGCACCCCGAATACCGCGCACTGCCCGCAAAAGCGTCCTGAGCAGCGTCCTTGGCTATATTTTTTCCGGGCGCTTTTCCGTTACATCCGTGTAATAGGGCAGGGCACACGGCAGTACAAGCTCGGGTATTGGGGAAACCACCTTTGGAGGTCTCTGCCCCTCCACCAGGTATTTTATAAGCAGGGTAAAGGCCTTAAAGGCCTGGCTGTACAGGTTCTGATATATAGTGGCGGCAACCGTACCGTCCGAGATATAGCCGTTTAGTTCCGGATATGTGTCAAATGTGACCAGCACCGGACGGGCAGACATCGCCTTGACCGCCCTGCACAGCTCCAGAGATTTACCGCTGGTAATGTATATCCCGTCCGCAGCCCCCGGCCTGAGCAGCTCTGCCGCCTGACGCGCCAGCAGCTCGGGGCTGTCCTTCATGTCCTCCGAGGCCACTATTTCAAGCCCCAGTCTGTCCGCGGCTGCACTAAAGGCCTCAACCGCGCCCGCATGTATCTGGCTTTCCCTGTTACCGGTGAAAAACATCACTCTTTTGCCGGTATTGCGCAGACAGCAGGACAAAAACTCCGCGGCCATAACCGCAGATGCGGCCGGGTCGTGCGCCGACAGAAACAGTCGGTTTATATTCTTTATATCCGACTGCAGCAGCACAAGCGCCGGATGCCTCACGGCATATTCCGACAGAAGCTCCGCTCCGCCTGCCGAGATCACTCCGCAGACGATCAGCCCGTCGCAGCCCTCCAGCTCAGCCAGCACTCCGGGCAGCTCCGTCTTTTCGCTCTCCCCGGGGGTGAAATTCTTTATCTCCACCGCCAGCTTATAATCGTAAAGACTGCGAAACGCGTCGTCTATACCGCGCAGCATCTCTTTTTCGCCCTGAGCATACGAATCGCCCATAAGTACCCCCACCGTGATTTCCTTCATGGACAGCCTTGCTGCGGCACGGTTGGGAATATAGCCGTGTCCGGCTGCGCATTTTAAGACCTTTTCCCGCACCTCGCTGCTTATGCGCGAGGTGGGCTCAAAAGCCCGGCTCACCGTGGAGGGCGCAACCCCAAGCTCCTTTGCGATGGTCACTATGGTGCTTCTCTTTTTTTCTCTCATAAGCTTGCCCCTTTATTCAATACTTCCGCTCTGCACATACGCCGCCCGGGCTGCCGGTGCGCCCCGGCAGCCCGCAGCCTGCAAAGTTAGCGTTTAACCAAAGCACAGAAGCACTATGGCGCCGCAGCCCACGGCAAAGCCCAGCCATTTCCGT
This sequence comes from Bacillota bacterium, assembly GCA_029007865.1. GTDB lineage: Bacteria > Bacillota > Clostridia > Christensenellales > QALW01 > UMGS1338. The sequence goes on along the minus strand of JAQXIQ010000065.1, from coordinate 4,189 downwards.
GCACTTAGCCTCTCTTTTAAGAACAGTACCGAAACAAGCAGCATCAGCAGCAGATTAGCGCCGTTAACCGTGGGGAAAAACACTATGCTTTCCATGACCCCGGAAAGATACAGGTTGATAACATTGGCAAAGGCTATCGCTACTCCGCTGGCAAGCGCCATCCAGCATATAGCTTTGCGCGGCGAAAGAGTAATACTGCATTGCTCATGCTTTGCCCTGCACACCGGCAGGGCGACTGCGGAATACACGGCGGATACGGCAAATGCCACAACCAGGAAGTACATCAGCTCTCCGCTGTGAGCCGAGGACTGGTGCACCTTCTGCAGCACCCCCACAAGCCCTGTAAACAGCATGGCAAGCAGACACATAATCAGCCATTTAAGCGACGCCCTGCGCTCTCCGCCGTCCTTTCCTACAGACAAAAGCACCGACAAAAGCATCAGCACCATGCCCGCCAGCTTGACCAAGCCCAGCGGCTCATTAAAAAACATCCAGCCCGAAAGCGCCGGTATCATCATGGAGGATGTAACTATCAGCGTTGTATAAGAAGCCGGCCCTCGCTCCAGTGCCCTCATGCTGAACAGCGCGGCAAGCGCGGTCACTACCCCGAACACAAGTCCCAGCAGTAAAGTGTACCACGACGGAGCCGGAGCCTCGGTAATAAGCGCTGCCGCCGCAAGCACGAGCGCCGAAACCGCGCTGCACGCCAGGTTGAACACCTGGAAATCCATGCCGCTTTTTGCGCTGTGCTTGCTGAAAGAATTGCGTATCAGATTATACGCCAGTGTTATCGCAATGGAAACAACCAGAAGAAACCATTCCATTTAAGCCTCCGACTAAAAACAAAATACATATTTTTCGTGCCCATACCCCCGTATGCTCCCCCGGACATTCCGCTCCGAACATTCCGCTCCGGGCATTCCACTCCGGGCATTCCACTCCGGGCATTCCGCTCCGGTCATTCCGCTCCGGTCATTCCGTACCCCGGGCATTCCGTACCTGCCGCAGGAACCGGCCGTACCGCCGCGCCGAACGCATTAGTGCAAACGCTTGCACAAGCACCGATAAATAATAGCACACACACTTTCTGTTGTCAACAGAATATTCCCGTGCCGGCTTGTCGCTTTTTTGCCGCGGCAGTATGCCAGAAGCTCACAGCCATATCATGCGTCTGCTGTTTTGCTGTGAATGTGCCATAATTAAGTGCGCCGCATCCGGGGCAAGTGCCGTACCGGCAGCAATATCCGGGGCGCCCATACCGCAGCGCCAAACTCCCGGATGCAGCGTGCCGCCGCAGGAAAAATCAGCGCAGGTCACCGTTGAGCCTTGCATATACTCCGCCCATTGCCACAAGCTCCTCATGCGTGCCCTGTTCTTCTATGCCGTTTTCTCCCAAAACAATGATCCTGTCGGCATTCCTGACGGTGGAAAGACGATGCGCCACCACTATGCAGGTGCGTCCCCTGCAAAGGGATTCCAGCGACCTGCTTATCTCATGCTCCGTTACATTGTCCAGTGCGCTTGTTGCCTCGTCCAGTATTATTATGGGCGGATTTTTCAAAAACACCCTTGCTATGGCTATGCGCTGCTTCTGTCCTCCGGAGAGCTTTACGCCGCGCTCTCCCACCCCGGTATTATAGCCCTGCGGCAGGCTTTGTATATAATCGTGTATGCTGGCCGCCCGTGCCGCCGCCTCAATTTCCTGCTGTGACGCATCGGGCCGCGCATAGGCTATGTTCTCCGCGATGGTACCGTTAAAAAGGAATACATCCTGCGCTACCATGCCTATATTACGCCTCAGGGAATCACGGGTAAAGCTGCGTATATCCGCGCCGTCTATCAGTATACTGCCCCCGTCCAGCTCATAAAAGCGCGGTATAAGGTGGCACAGCGTGGTCTTACCCCCTCCGCTTTGACCTACCAGTGCCACGGTCTTGCCCTGCGGCACCTTTATGCTCAGATTGCTGATAACTTCTTTATTCTCCGCCGAATAAGCAAAGCTGACATTTCGGAACTCTATCTCGCCCCGGAGCTCACCTGCGTCCGCTGCGCCCGGCTCGTCCTGCTCCACGGGCAGGTCCATCACCTGACAAAAGCGTTCAAAGCCGGTCATGCCGTTCTGCATCTGCTCAAAAAGGGATACCAGCCTGTTAATAGGCTTCAAAAACATGGTTATATACAGCAAAAACGCGGTAAATTCGCCTATATTTATAATTCCGTAATAAAAGAACAGCCCTCCGGCCACCAGCACTAACAGGTAAAGCAAGTCGGAAAACAGCCCCATGCCGGAAAAAAACAGGCCCATTGTTTTATATGCCCTGCAGCGCGCCTGTATAAACCTTCCGTTTGACTGCTCAAACTTACGGTTTTCATATTCCCGCGCCGTATATGCCCGGCTTACGCGCATACCGCTTATCGCGCTTTCCACTCCGGCATTTACCTGAGCTATCTCCTCGCGGCTCTTTCTGAAGGCCTCCTGCATACGCCTGCGCGTCTTTACCGCAAACAGAATAATGAAGGGCAGAGCGGCAAATACGATAAGGCAGAGCCATATATTGATGCCCGCCAGCATCACAAAGGAACCGGCAAGCATTATAACGGATAAGAACGCGTCCTCCGGGCCGTGATGGGCAAGCTCGGATATGTCCATAAGGTCGTTTATCATCCGGCTCATTATCGAACCGGTTTTATTCTCGTCAAAATAGGAAAAGGGCAGCCTCTCCAGCTTGTCAAACATCTCGGCGCGCATGTCCCCCTGTATCCGCACGCCCACCACATGCCCCCAATACTCTATCACATAGCTCAGCAAGGCCTTGACCGTATATATTACAAGCAGTGCCGCCGCGCAGACAAGCAGCAGGCGCAGGTTCTGCTCCGGCACATATATGTTGATTATGTTTTTTGCAATAATAGGATAGATCAGGTCGCAGAGAGCGACCGCAAAAGCACATATCAGATCCAGCACAAACAGCCTGATATGCGGCTTATAATACGAAACAAATCTCTTTATCATTTTCGGCTGATTTCCTCCTAAAATACAGTGCAGACAGCAATATTATCCCGGCGCAATAACTGCCCTGACGGCAGCCGCACAGGCAGATATCCGCGCAGCTGCCGCAGACCGGTCTTATTTGCGTCCCATAAGCTCGTTGAAGCCGCCGCCGGTGCAGACCGTATAGTGCAGGCCGTTTTTCTCAAATGCAGCCGCCTCCCCGTTGAGATAAAGCCTGGGCTCCTTCTGTCCGAACCAGTCCGCCGGGATGCCTATAACTACCGGCTGCTCGGGGGCAATGACGGTAACCTGGAAAAAGTATTTATCAATATTGATCTGGACTTCCACCTTTCCCTGCGCCGTCTCGACGCCTGTTTGCAGGTTGCGCACTCCGATATCCTGCGGCAGAACGCCTATTGTCTTATACCCCGGCTCAAGAGGACGCAGGCCGCACCCGTACTTGTTCAACAGCACTAGCGGGCCGCCCGACCACGCATGATTGTACGTCCCTGTAACGGTAAAATCCTCCCAGAGCGTGGAGTAACCGTTGTGTATCATCCCGTCATAGCGCATACGCATCCGTTTCATCGCCCTGTCCGCATACCCGTTTTCAAACAGCGCGGCGAGCAGATAATACTCGGTAAACGGCGTGCAGCGATACTCGCTGTCAAACACCGACAGCACCGTATCCATTGCTTCCTGCGGTACAAAACCGCACAGCAGCGCCATGGCGTTGGCTCTGTCATCCAGTATATCTCCGCTGCGGAAGCCGTCATCCCTGAGATAGTTTTTTACAAAACTGTCCCTGATGCTTCTCTCCCTGAGTTCCAGCTCCTCATCCGCCTGAGCCCCGATAATGCCGCAGATTTTTCTGCAGAACCTCAGCGCAGAATAATACCAGCAGTTCTCCAGTATCTTGCTGTCAATTTCGTCTCCGTGATCCAGCCAGTACCAGTCGCACAGTCTGGTCACTATTGCACCCGAATTAAAATCAAAATCCCACAGCTTCAGGTACTTTACAAGGGGCTGATGTATCGCCTCCAGCACGCTTTGGTCTCCGGTGTAATTATAATATTCCGCCACCACGCCAATCTCGCTCACAGCCGGCAGTATCTGCCCGGGAAGCTCGCTGGAATGCACACCGGGCACCACTCCCACTATAATGTCGCCGCGCCGGAAATTGATTATATCCCATAT
>JAQXIQ010000064.1 GCA_029007865.1 Bacillota bacterium | reverse complement strand
GCCATGACCGGCGACGGAGTAAACGACGCGCCCTCCATAAAGAATGCCGATATAGGTGTGGGCATGGGTATAACCGGCACCGATGTTACCAAAAATGTGGCGGATATGGTGCTGGCCGACGATAACTTTGCCACCATCGTCACCGCAGTGGGCGAGGGCAGACGGATATACGATAATATCCGCAAGGCTATACAGTTCCTGCTCAGCGCCAACCTTTCCGAGGTCATAAGCATATTTATTGCCAACATAATGGGCTTTACCATTCTTAAACCGGTACACCTGCTGTGGATAAACCTTGTAACGGACACCTTCCCTGCCCTTGCCCTTGGAATGGAGCAGAGCGAGAAGGGCATCATGCAGCGTCCGCCCAGGAAGAGTGACGACGGCGTGTTTGCCGGCGGCATGGGAGCGGATGTGGCATATCAGGGCGTGGTAATAGCCCTGCTGACCCTTGCGGCTTACTTTATAGGGCATTTTATGGACTCCGGAGTCTGGGAGATTGCGGAATCCCCGGACGGAATGACCATGGCGTTCCTCACCATGAGTATGTGCGAGATATTCCACTCCTTCAATATGCGCTCTCAGCGCGGCAGCGTTATAGCCATGAGTCTGCGCGGCAGCCACAACAAGTTCATCTTCGGGTCCATGCTGCTGTCCCTGCTCATCACCAGCGCGGTAATATTCGTGCCCTTCCTCTCCGGCGCCTTCGGCTTTACCGCAATAGATGCCGGCGAATATTTTACGGCGCTTGCGTTAGCGTTTGCCATACTGCCCATTGTGGAACTGGTAAAGCTAATAACCCGCAGGGCGGGCGCAAAGAAGAAATAGTCCGCCCTGCCCCGGCTTGCCGGCTCGCTCCGGAATTCATGGCAGTATAAATCCTTTTTACAACAAAAACCGGGAAGAATAACCGAATTCTTCCCGGTTTTATCTTTTGACGCTCGGGTGAACCGCCTGCCGGGTACCGCCGACGGTCATGATTTTGCGTTTTTATACGAAATCGCAATATGACTCGGTGCAAATATTACCGATGATATAATCAACGGCATGTCTCTGCTCATAATCCCGCTGAACAGGAACAAAACCGAAGGAATAACAGAGAGCGCCAGTGCCCGGAAAACGCTGTTTTTCCTGAAACAAACAATCCAGATTGCGCAGTAAAGCACTGCCAACAGCGAATCCGCAATCAGATATAATGCAAGGGCATTGTCAGACCGCCAGCCAAATGCCGTTCCGGGAATACTTATTATCATAAAAGTCAGACAGCCGATTCGTCCTATCTGTTCCGCGGCAATGACAAATCTGTTTTTCCATTTGTTTTCAAAGCCGCCTTTGCACCTGACCGCAAATACAATATTCGGCAAAAGAATAATAACGGTAAAAATCAATCCGTAGACATTGAACCAGTCCATGCCGCCGCCTCGGATTACTGCTTGAGTGTTTCCGGAACAGTCAGCCCGTCCGCCCAGTCCGCCAGCTCTTCAGCGCCGGTGCCGCGACCGAAAACCCTGCCTTCCGCCAGCCTTGCGCCTCTGCAGCTTTCGGCCAGCATTTCATTGGTTTTTCCCATGCCGCTGCCGCCGGAGGTGGCAAAGGGGACAACGGTTTTGCCGGTAAGGTCATAGCTTTCCAGAAACGTGTTTATGACGTGCGGAGCGACATACCACCAGATAGGAAACCCGACAAACACGGTATCGTATTTTTCCATGTCGACGCGCCCTTTCGCAACGGCGGGACGGGAAACCGGATCGTTCATCTCAATGCTTGTGCGGGATTTGCGGTTTGTCCAGTCAAGGTCGGCCTTGCTGTAAGGCGTTTCCGGCTTGATTTCGTATATATCCGCACCGATGGCTTGGGCCAGCGTTTTTGCTGTTTTGGCGGTTGCACCGGTTGCGGAAAAGTATGCCACAAGTTTACGGCTCATTATTCTTACCTCCTGTTGCCCGGCCTTGCTCCGGGCGAATGCTGTTTTTCTATGCGCCCTTGCAGAGAGCGCTTCAGAACCTTTCCAGAATGCGCAGCACATCCTCCGGGCTTGTTAAACTGTTCATCTGCGCCCTGAGGGCCGCCGCGCCCTTCATTCCCCGGGTATAGCTGCAAAGATGACGGCGCATCTGACACATGCCGGCTTCCCCTTTAAGGGCATACAGGCTCTGTGCGTGTCTTATGATGACGGCCTTTTTTTCGTCAAGAGTTGGGGGAGTGTACCGCTCGCCGTTAAGATAAGCAAGCACGCGGGCAAATATCCACGGATCTCCCTGGGCGGCGCGGCCTATCATGACGGCGGCGCAGCCTCGGTTCAGCATGTCAAGCGCCGACGGGCCGTCGGTAATATCGCCGTTGCCTATGACCGGTATGCTCAGGGCATGCGCCACCTGCCCGATAAGCTCACGGTCGGCAATGCCGCTGTAGCCCTGTTCCTTGGTGCGCCCGTGCACCGTTACGGCGGCGGCGCCGGCTTTTTGCGCCAGCAGGGCTATCTGCAGGGCGTTTTTGTGCCCGTCGTCATATCCTGCGCGTATTTTTACCGTAACGGGCTTTTCTGTCGCGGCTGCCACCTCTTTTATAACGGCATACGCCCGCTCCGGGTCAAGCATAAGAGCGCTGCCCTCGCAGTTTCCGGTAATCTTGCGCGCCGGACAGCCCATGTTTATATCTATCAGAGCAAAATCAGCAAGCTCCGGGCTTGCCGCCTGCGCCGCCATGACTTCCGGGTCGCTGCCGAACAGCTGGACCGCACAGGGATAATCCCCCGCAGCCAGCAGCTTACGCGTGTTTTTGTTCTGGTAAGCCAGCCCCTTGGCGCTCACCATTTCGCTGTATACCAGCCCGGCACCCTGCAGCACGCACTCGTCCCGGAAGGGCTTGTCCGTAACTCCTGCCATGGGGGCGAGGAATACATTGTTTGAAAGTTCCAGCGTTGCTATCTTCATGGAATACTCCGTTTTAACATTTTGTTTATTTTACAGCAAAACGCGCCGCGAGTAAATATGTTTTTTCCCCAGGGCGCTTTCGTGCCGCCGTGCTGCCCGGTTCTATATGCTTCAAATGTGTGCTTGCCGAAGCTTCGTGATAAAATCGTGCAAATTTCAGTTATTTTTGTATATTGATTTGTCCCCGGCATGCTGATATAATTTTCATACTGACTACAGGACGGTGACAGATATGAGATTTTACAAAACGGTTTTATGCCTGATGCTGATTTCCGTGCTGCTTTGCGGCTGCAATACGGGCATTCCCGGCAATACGGACATTCCCGGCAATACGACGGGTACCGCTGCCACGGAGAGCCCGACCGACACCGGGGAGACGCCTGCGGAATTTGATATGTACGGCGACGGAACCGGCATAAATCTGCTTGTGGGAATAGACGAATTCGGACGGGTGCTGGAGCCCTGCACCGCAAGACGCGAGGGCAAAAGCGTGGGGATGTTTTACTGGCTTTGGCACGGCAGCTATCCCAATACCATTATTGACACAAGCAAGCTGATAGAGGAAAAGGGGCTTGATTATGTGCTGCACAATGCGGATGAGTATAATCCCACAATGCAGCCGCATTACTGGGGAGAACCGCTGTACGGCTATTACAGCAGCCTGGACGGGTATGTTCTGCGCAAGCATCTGGAGCTGCTGTCCTATGCCGGAATTGATTTTATAATGTTTGACGCCACAAACACCATCACATATCCCGCAGTGGTGCGAAAGATATGCGAAATAATACTGGAAATGCAGGAGGACGGCTTTGACGTACCCCTCATATCCTATTACACCCATACCGCCAGCATCGATACGGTCAGGCAGATATACCGCGAGATTTATACCAAGGAAAGATATCGCAGCACCTGGTTCTGCGTGGAGGGCAAGCCCCTGATCGTGGCGCAGACCGATGTTGACAAGGACAGGGAGCGTACCCGTTCCCAGCACAGCCACCTGGCCTCCTACGATCCCCAGCCGCTCAGTCAGGAGATACTGGATTTCTTTTATTTCCGTACTCCGTCGTGGGTCGGCATGGACCCGGTAACGCCGGACGGCTGGCCGTGGGTGGACTGGAGCTATCCTCCGGCAAAGTACGGCAATGTTATAAGCGTTTCCTGCGCGTCACACCATCAGGCCATGTTCTCCTGGGCGGTAATGGACCCCGAGGACAGGCCACAGTATGCGTGGAACAGCGGCCAGGTTTCGTGGGGCAGGGGCTATGATGTCAATACCGGCAAAAACATTACCGAAAATGCCGCCCAAGGCACATTTTATCAGTCGGTCTGGGACAGCGCCATACAACGGGATCCCGATTTTATCTTTGTGGGCGGCTGGAACGAGTGGATGTGCGGCGTAGGCTATGACAGCCAGAAGGATGTCTATCAGTGGTATGACAGCTTCAATATGGAGTTTTCCCGCGACGCCGAGCTCATGAAGGGCGGCTATAACGACGCGTTTTTAATGCAGACCGCGATAAATGCCCGAAGATATCAGTATTCCGGGCAGGAACTGCAGTATAAAAAGGCGGTTAAAAAGACGGTGGATATCACCGCGGGAACCGGGCAGTGGCAGGATGTGAATGCGGTTTACAAAATGATAGGCCAGACCAATTACGGCCGCAGCTCCGTGGGCGCGATATCCTCCGTAAGATATGAGCAGGCGGCGGCAAAAAACGGCCTGCAGGAGGTCAGGATAACCTCGGACGACCGGAATATTTATTTTTACATACGCTGTGACGGGGATATAGTGCTGGAGGCGGAAAACTCCGTGAACCTCTTTATCGGCACCGGCACACCGGAACAGAAGGGCTGGGAGAGCTACGAGTTTGTGATAAACCGTCTGCGCCGCGGCAATATTGCCGTGGTGGAAAGACTGGACGCTCTGGGACAGGGCACGGAGGCGGGCGAGGCGCGTATGCACCTGGACGGCGCCGTGCTGCAGCTGGAGGTGCCCAGAGCCGTTCTGGGGCTGGAGGGAGATGCCTTTTACTTCAAGGTGGCCGACAGCGTGGAAAACCCGACCGATATCATGGATTATTATGTCTCCGGGCGTTCCATGCCTATGGGCAGGTTCTCCTATCAGTATCTGGGTTAACGGCATGAGTTTTGAGTAAGCAGCGACAACGGAAAAGCGGATACCGCTACGGCGACCTGCGATAAAGCAGGTCAGCCGAACGATGTTTGCCCTTGCGGGCAAGTGATGTCGGCTTCGCCTAATGATGTAGCCTTCGGCTGTGATGTTGTGCCTTCGGCACAGTGGGCAAACATCACATCACTGCGACC
>JAQXIQ010000063.1 GCA_029007865.1 Bacillota bacterium | reverse complement strand
CTTGACCCGGAGAAAAACACCATGTATTTTCAGTCCCATGTCAGCGCCCATGCGGAGCTTGGGTGGATGCTTAACTGCGTTTCCTATATGGGCGAGCTTTCCAGGATGACGCAGTTCAAGGACAAGAGCGCAAAGCAGGGTGCAAATATAGGCGCGGGGCTTCTGACCTATCCTACGCTTATGGCGGCGGATATACTGCTTTACAATACCGATCTTGTGCCCATAGGCAGCGACCAGAAACAGCATCTGGAGCTTGCGCGCGACCTGGCGATCCGCTTTAACAACACCTACGGTCAGACCTTTGTGGTACCCGAGCCGTATATAGGCCAGACCGGCGCGCGCATAATGAGCCTGCAGGAGCCGGAGAAAAAAATGAGCAAGTCCGATCCCAATGTCAATGCCTTTATTGCCATGACGGATGACCGCAGCACCGTAATGAGAAAGATGAAGCGCGCAGTCACCGATTCGGGCAGCGGCATTGTGTATTCTGCGGACAAGCCCGGTATAAAGAATCTGATAGATATCTACGCCTCCTGTAAGGAGATAACTCCGGCACAGGTGGAGGCGGAATTTGCATCTGCAGGCTACGGTACATTCAAGGAAGCGGTGGGCAATGCCGTTGCGGATATACTTGAGCCCATTCAGACAAGACAGAAGGAATTGCTTTCCGATAAAGCCTATCTGGAGTCCGTATTCCGTCAGGGCGCAGAAAAGGCACAGTACGCGGCAAACCGTACCCTGCGCAAGGCCAAGAAGCGTATGGGACTGGCGCCGGAAAAGCTGTAAACGACTGTGTAAATAATTACGGGCGGTAAGCCCGCCTGAGAAAAGCCGTCTGCTTTGGTGCGCGTTTGTCTGTACCTGCCGGCGGCTTTACGGTTAATAAAGAGGGGTAAATGTTATGCGTTTTTTTACTGTGGAGTTAAAGGATTATTTCCCGGCGCTGGCCGATATGCCTCAGGGGACGCTGTATTGCTATATTCCTGAAGCGTCGGTGGAGATAGACCCGAATGTGCGCAGGCCGTCTGTGCTGATATGCCCGGGCGGAGCTTATATGTATTGCTCATGGCGTGAGGCTGAGCCCATAGCGTTATACTATGTTTCCAAAGGCTTTAACGCATTTGTACTGTTTTATGCGGTGGCGCCTGCAAAATATCCTGCGCCGCAGGTTCAGGCAATGGCGGCGGTGGAGCTTATCAGACGCAATGCGGAGCAGTGGAACTGCAGCGGCAAGGTATGCTGTATGGGCTTTTCTGCCGGAGGCCATCTTGCGGCCTGCACCGCGAATGCCGATTTGGCTCTTGCGGAAAAATACGGCCTTGGAGATGTGCGTCCCGATGCATCAATACTGTGCTATCCGGTGATAAGCAGCGGAGAGTATGCTCACAGGGGCTCCTTCGACGCGCTCTGCAGCTCCGCCGCACAGGTAGATGCTTTATCTGCGGAAAAACTGGTAAATGTGGATACCCCACCGACTTTTTTATGGCATACCTCCAATGACGCCTGCGTGTCCGTGGTCAACAGCCTGTTGTATGCTCAGGCGCTTGCCGTGCACGGTGTAAAATTCGAGCTGCATGTGTTTCCGGACGGCGTGCACGGGCTGGCCTGCTGCAATAAGACCAGCGGGGTTCAGGATTATTTTATAAATCCTACATGTGAGCAGTGGATGGAGCAGTCGGCGCGTTGGCTCAGAGAGGTCGGCCTGGACTGATGAGGCATCCCTTTCCTCCCTTTTTTGACTGCGACAGCCGTATTCTGGTGCTGGGCAGCTTTCCTTCGGTAAAATCGCGGGAGCAGGGCTTTTTTTACGGGCATAAGCAGAACCGTTTCTGGTGCGTAATGGCTGCCGTTTTCCGGGATGATGTGCCCGATACGCTGCAGCGGAAAAAGCAGTTTTTAACAAAGCATCATATAGCGCTTTGGGATGTTATTGCCTCCTGCGAAATAATAGGCTCAAGTGACGCAACCATAACCGATGCAATGCCGAATGATCTGTCCGTGATAACAGACAGCTGCACAATTAAAGGGATATTCGTAAACGGCCGGAAGGCGTATGAACTGTACAACCGCTATCTTGCGCAGAAATACGGCACTGCCGTATATCTTCCGTCCACCAGCGCGGCAAATGCCGCATGGAGCGCGCAAAGACTTGCGGAAAGCTGGAAAGTGCTGGCAGAGATAACGGACTGAAGCCTTTGCAGATTAACTATTAAATACCAAAACATCGGAAACAGGGGATAATACCTGAGCACACGCATTTTATAATGCGTTGACATTTTTGTTATATTGGCATATACTTATAGCACAGCAATTGAGCATGGGGGCGTACCGGCTTCGACGGGAGTGTTCGGAGGCGTGGTAAGCGAGCCGTGGTTCCGGAGCCACGCTAATAATCCGGGCGTAAATATAAACGCTAATAACAGAACAATTGCTGTAGCTGCTTAACGCAGCTGCCGTCGACCGCCGCCGCCTGCGGACGGTGCAATCGGCGTCATAATCGCAGGGAACGCCGCTGTCTTAAGCTTTGCAGGCAGGGTGTAAAAATGAAGCTACCAAACCGTTACTTTGTCTGTGATATAACGGCACGGGAATAAAAGCGCACTGACTACGCTCGTAGAAAGCCGCGCATACGCACTTTCGGACAGGGGTTCAACTCCCCTCGCCTCCACCAGAAAAACCGACAAGTTTCGACTTGTCGGTTTTTAGCTAAGTGCGCCTTTCGGCGCGTGAAGTTTGATCCGCAAGTGAAGTTGTCTTGCGGACAGTGAAGTTTCTGCGGAAGTGAGCGGCGCACTTAACTTCATTTTATGCGCACGCATAATACTTCATTATGCCGTAAGGCATAACTTCACTTCGGCGTTAGCCGATACTTCACTAAAAACTGCGAGAGTTCGAAGTCATACGCAAAAACGGCAAAAATATCTTTTTTGTAGTCCATAGACAAATTAAAAACGCCGCAAATGCGGCGTTTTTGCTGTTTATGTCTGTTTTACGCGGGTTTTGAGGCATTGTACTCTTTCCGATAATAAGCGTTATTTGCTCTATAAAAGGCTGTTTTGCTAAAAATACAACAAGAAATACAACACGAAATTCTATTGCTGAATATTGAAGAAGAATGATGCCATTTCCCGTTTACGGTACAGGCGGTATTTGCACCGTGTGACTTATGCGAATATTTACGGTAAAAACATATAACCGGCATGAAACTGTATGAAAAGTCAAATGCTTATTGCAAAAACGGCTTTGAAATGTTAAAATAAATCAAATAAATGCGGACCGGGCGGCGTTGTTCCTGTCCGGAGAGGAAGTTATATGGCACAGATACCTATTAAAGAATTTGCCGCAGCGCTGGATCTGACGCTGCTTGAGGATTCGGGAAGGGAATATATCGAGATTGACACGACCGAGGTTACGCGGCCGGGATTGCAGCTTGCCGGTTTTTTTGATTATTTCCCGCATAACCGCGTGCAGGTTTTCGGCAATGTGGAACGGGCATATCTGGAAAAAATGCCGCGCGAGCAGCAGCAAATTGCCTTTGACAGGCTTTTTGAGTATGATATTCCGTGCGCAGTGGCAAGCTGCAAGTTTACGCCCTCGGAGGAAATGCTGTCAAGCGCGAGGCGTCACGGCCGAATAGTGCTTAAAAGCAAAACACAGGTGACCAGCAAGGTGGAGCATAACCTGATAAATTACCTGAGCGACAAGCTGGCACCCTGCATAAGCATGCACGGCGTATTTATGGATGTTTACGGAGTGGGCGTACTGATCACGGGAGTATCCGGGATAGGCAAAAGCGAAACGGCGCTGGAGCTTGTTAAGCGCGGGCACAGGCTGGTGGCAGATGATGCTGTGCTGATAAAGCGGGTAAACGAAAACCGGCTTGTGGGTGAGCCTCCGGCCATGCTGCGGCATCTTATGGAGATACGCGGCGTAGGCATTATAAATGTTGAGCACATGTACGGCGTAGGTGCGGTTATCTCGCATAAAAGTGTGGATATGGTGGTTCAGCTGGAGGCGTGGCAGGAGAATAAACAGTATGACAGGCTGGGAGACGAGAGCGATACCATAGACATTCTGGGCGTGACGGTGCCAAAGCTGTTCATACCTGTGCGCCCCGGGCGCAATCTGGCCATTATAATTGAAGTGGCCGCGCGCAATACCCGCCTCAAATCCATGGGGTACAGCGCACTGGATGAATTAAAGCAAAGAACCGATATCAAATAGATGATGGGCGTGAGAAAACATAGATTTCTATGAAGTGCCAGGGCTGATGACAGGACAAAAAAGCCCGGCGCGGATAACGGAGGACGATTTTGATGTACAGAATAGGTGTGGATCTTGGGGGAACGCATATAGGTGCGGGGCTGGTAAAGGACGGAAGGCTTGTAGCCACTGAGTATGCGGATACGCCTGCAGACAGAGAGTTTTACGCAACGGTAAACGCTATTGCCGATGCGATATTCAGGCTGCTTGATAAAAACGGCGTAAGTATGTCCGATTGCCGCTCGGTGGGGATAGGCTCGCCGGGCGTTGCCGATGAGAAAACCGGAAACATTGTTTACAGCGCCAACTTCGATTGGCATAACGCTCCGCTGCGCGATGAGCTGTACAAGCGCGTGCCTTTGCCCATAGCGATAGCAAATGACGCTGACGCCGCGGGCTGGGCGGAATATACCCAGGGAGCGGGGATGGGCTATGACAGCTGTATTACTATCACGCTGGGTACCGGTATAGGCGGCGGGATGGTGCTGGGGGGCAAGCTGTTTTCCGGCGGTATGGCGGGCGGAGGAGAGCTTGGTCATGTTACGCTTGTGGCGGACGGAAGAGTGTGCGGCTGCGGTAAAAAGGGCTGCGCCGAAGCGTATGCT
>JAQXIQ010000062.1 GCA_029007865.1 Bacillota bacterium | reverse complement strand
CATGGCTTTGGCGTTGATGACGATCTGGTGCGCATAATTCTTAAACGAGGGATCCAGTGCCTCCTTGAAGCAAACCGCTTTACCGGCAATAACATGCATCAGCGGGCCGCCCTGAGTCCCCGGGAAAACGGCCTTGTCTATATCCTTGGCGTACTGCTCTTTGCAAAGTATCATTCCGCCGCGGGGACCGCGCAGCGTCTTATGTGTGGTGGTGGTTACGACATCGGCATACGGAATCGGGCTGGGATGTTCGCCGGCGGCGACAAGTCCCGCAATATGCGCCATATCCACCATAAGCAATGCTCCTATGCTGTCACAAATCTCTCTGAAGCGCTTAAAATCGATGGTTCGGGGATATGCACTGGCTCCGGCAACAATAAGCTTGGGCTGAAACTCTTTTGCGGTTTTTTCCAATTCGTCGTAATCTATGTATCCGCTTTCATCCACTCCGTACGAGCGGCAGTCAAAATACTTGCCGGAAATATTTATTTTATAACCGTGCGTCAGGTGTCCGCCGTGAGCAAGGCTCATACCCAGTATTCTGTCACCGGGCTGAAGCAGTGCAAAATAGACAGCCATATTTGCCTGGGCTCCGGAATGAGGCTGGACGTTTGCGTGCTCTGCGCCGAAAAGCTTCTTGGCGCGGTCAATTGCAAGCTGCTCAACGATATCGACATATTCGCATCCGCCGTAATACCTCTTGCCCGGATAGCCCTCGGCGTATTTGTTGGTAAGGTGTGAACCCATAGCGGCAATTACGGCCGGAGAAACAAAATTCTCAGAGGCTATCAGTTCAATGTGAGTACGCTGGCGTGTAAGCTCCTGCTCCATTGCTGCCGCCACTTCGCTGTCTGCGCTGTAAAGTTCCTTAAAATCAATCATTTCATTTCCTCCTGCCGTATTACATCTGGTATTTATATGAATTTGCGAATGATTTCATCCAACTGGTTTTTGGAGCGGGTGCCTACCAGCGTGCTGACTGCCTTGCCGTCTTCAAACATGATTATGGTAGGCATTGCCTTGATCCCGTAGCGCTGGGTGGAAACATCGTTTTCATCGGCGTCGATATGTACTATC
The DNA here is from genome assembly GCA_029007865.1 of Bacillota bacterium. Taxonomy (GTDB): domain Bacteria; phylum Bacillota; class Clostridia; order Christensenellales; family QALW01; genus UMGS1338. The sequence goes on along the minus strand of JAQXIQ010000062.1, from coordinate 4,385 downwards.
TTTATCCGGCCCGAGTATTCGCCGGCAAGCTCTTCAAGCGCCGGAGTAAGCAATGAACACTCATTTACCCAAGGCGCCGTAAAATAAGCCAGCACCGGTATTTCACTGTTCAGTACCTCGGTATTAAAGGAAGCGTCGTTAACATTTTTTATACTACTCATGATTCTCTTTTCCTGTAACGGCGGTTACCGCTGCAACCGCTTTTTTGTCGATACGCCCTCTGCACAGCCAAACAACGGCATATACAGACAGCATTGTGATTATACCACACAGAACGGATACCATGTCAACCGATTTCGGCTCAAAAAGAGGAGATAATAAATAATATCCGGCAACTACGCCCGCCGTAAGTCCGATAAGAGGACAGACATACAGCAGCAGGACCGACTGTGCGTATTTTTTGTCGCTGATCTCCAGAGTAACGTTGTCCCCCACGGCAGAGTCGGTGCTGTCCGACGCGGTTATGACTTTATCGCGGTATTTGCCGCACTTTCCGCAGCCGCTGCATCCGTCCCTATGCCCCACTCTTACCTTGGAAACTCCGCTGTGCTTGGACAGCACCACGCCGCATGCCGTCATGACTCAGCCTTTGTTACAGCTACGGATAATTCCTCCAGCTGTGCTTCGTCCACCGTGTCCGGAGCTCCGGTCATCAGGCAGGCCGCGTTCTGCATTTTGGGGAAAGCGATAACATCCTTGATGTTGTCCGTGCCGCACAGCAGCATTATAAGTCTGTCCATGCCGATGGCAAAGCCCCCGTGCGGCGGAGCGCCGTACTTAAACGCATCCACAAGGAAACCGAAGCGGTCTTCAATGTCCTCCTTGCTGAGCCCCAGCGCTTCAAACATCCTGTTTTGTATTGCGCTGTCATGTATTCTTATACTGCCGCCTCCCAACTCGTAGCCGTTAAGCACTATGTCATAGGCCTTGGCGCGCATTTCTCCGGGATTCCGGTCAAGCAGAGGCAAATCCTCGTCCATGGGTGCCGTAAAGGGATGATGCACCGCATAATAGCGTCCATCCTCCGGGCTGTACTCAAACATCGGGAACTCCGTTATCCAGACAAAGCGGTAGGCTTTCTTATCGTAGAGTTCAAACCGTCTTGCAAGCTCCAGGCGCAGCTGTCCCAGAGCCTCCAGCGCCACTTTGTCACTGTCGGCGACAAAGAACAGGATATCGCCGGGCTGCGCATCCATTGCGCTTATTATTGACGCTGTTTCCTCCTGAGTAAGGAATTTTACAAAAGAACCGCGCACGCCTTCGGCGGTTACGGCCATCCACGCAAGCCCCTTGGCGCGATAGGTCTTGACCGTTTCTCCAAGTGCGTCAATATCCTTTCTGGACAGTTTGTCGGCAAGTCCTTTGCCGTTTATGCCGCGCACGCTGCCTCCGTTTGCCACTGCTGCGGAAAACACCGAAAAGCCGCAGCTGCTTACCTGCCCGGAAATATTCCGGATTTCCAGCCCGAAACGCAGGTCGGGCTTGTCCGATCCGTACTTTTCCATGGCTGTTTTATAAGTCATGCGCTCAATGGGCATGGGAATTTCGTATCCGACGATCTCGCGGAATACCCTGCTGAGCATACCCTCGGCAATCTCCATGATCTGATCCTGCTCCACAAAGGACATCTCAACATCGATCTGCGTAAACTCCGGCTGGCGGTCCGCTCTGAGGTCCTCGTCACGAAAGCATTTAACTATCTGAAAATATCTGTCCATGCCTCCCACCATGAGCAGCTGTTTAAGCAGCTGCGGTGACTGCGGCAGAGCATAAAACTTGCCCGGATGCACGCGGCTGGGTACAAGATAATCTCTTGCGCCCTCCGGCGTGCTTTTGCAAAGCACCGGAGTCTCTATCTCGGCAAAGCCGTTTTCGTTAAAATAGTTGCGCACTGAAATTGCGGTTTTGCTGCGGGTTCTGAGTATGCGCTGCATAGCCGGCCTGCGCAGGTCGATATAGCGGTATTTATATCGCGTACCGTCATTTACAACGGTGTTGTCATCCACCGCAAAGGGCGGAGTCTGGGATTCGTTGAGGATGATCAGCTCATCTGCGATTACCTCTACCTCGCCCGTGGCAAGCTCGGGATTGATATTTGCTGCTGTGCGTTTTTCCACGGTACCTCTAACTGCTATAACAAATTCGGAGCGCAGCGCGGTTGCCTTGTCAAATACGGCGGCGTATCTTGACTGGTCAAAAACCACCTGTACAATGCCGGTATAGTCACGCAGCCATATAAATATCAGCTTGCCCAGGTCACGCCTGCGCTGTACCCATCCGCACAGCGACACGCGCTTGCCGGCATCAGCCGCATTTACGGATGCACACATTCCACTTCTTCTGAAGCCCGAAAGCAATTCTCCCATTATTAACACTCCTTTGTATCAAATCTTTTGAAAAAACTGTACAATATCTTCCTTGCGCACGGCTGTTTCCTGCCCTTTTAGCATATCCTTTACCGTATAGCTATCCGAGATGACCTCGTTGTCGCCGATAACTATGACATTCTGTGCGTTTATCTTGTTTGCATATTTAAGCTGAGCCTTAACGCTTCTGGCGCAATGGTTGAGCTCGGCGCTGATGCCGCTTTTTCTTATCTGCTGCACAAGGCGGAAGCCCTCAGCGGCAGCTGCGTCACCTATGGTTGCGACATACAGTCTGCAGCCTTGCTCCTGCGGCGGCAGCACCCCGGCGTTTTCCATAACCATGAGTATGCGCTCCAGCCCCATGCCGAACCCTGCGCTTGCCACGGACACATCGCTCATCTGTTTTGAAAGGTCGTCATATCTGCCTCCGCCGCAGACGGTTATCTTGCTGCCGTCGGGCTGAGTATAGATTATCTCAAATACCGTTTTGACATAATAGTCAAGGCCGCGCACAATATGCGGGTCTATATTAAATTCGATTCCGGCCGCAGTGAGCAGGCTTTTGAGCTTCTCAAGATGCGCCGCGCAATCCGGGCAGATATAATCAAGTATCACCGGAGCATCGGCGGCTATCTCTCCGCAGGAGGGCACCTTGCAGTCCAGGATCCTGAGCGGATTCTTTTCCAGCCGCTCGCGGCAGGTGGCGCAGAGCTCCCCGCTCCGCGCGGAAAAGTATTCCCTGAGCGCCTGATTGTATTTTGCGCGGCATACCGGACAGCCGATACTGTTGATATTAAGGGAAAGGTCTTTTATGCCGAATCTGCCCACAATATCAAGCGCCATGGCAATTATCTCGGCGTCCAGAGTGGCTTCCGGAGCCCCGAAAACCTCTACTCCGAACTGGTGATGTTCTCTCAGGCGGCCTGCCTGCGGCCTTTCGTAGCGGAACACCGGAGTAAAGTAATAGGTTTTAAGAGGCAGCGGACTGTTGTACAGGCCATGCTCAATAAACGCTCTTACGGCTCCGGCGGTACCCTCAGGCTTTAGGGTTATACTGCGCTCGCCCTTATCCAAAAATGTGTACATTTCCTTCTGCACTACATCCGTTGTCTCGCCTACGCCGCGCAAAAACAGCTCCGTATGCTCAAAAACAGGAGTCCTTATCTCCTCATAGCCGTAATCGGCGGCGCATTTGCGCAGGATATCCTCAATATAGTGCCACTTGTACGCCTCGCCGGGCAAAACATCCTTTGTGCCTTTCGGCGCCTGTATATTCATTTGCCTTTCCCCTTTCAAAATATATAAAAAGACACCCGGTAAGGGACGAAATCACTTCCGCGGTGCCACCCTAATCGCATAAAATGCGTCTTTAATGATTTTAACGCTGTCAAAGCGTGCAGGGACTGCCTGCCGATTCATAAATGTCCTTCAATACCTCTTAATGCAGCGGCTCACACCGTACCCGCCTCGCTGTGCACGGAACAGTATTTACTGTTTTTAATCATAATCTTTAGCTTATTTTATAATACAATCACATAAAAAGCAAGCGAATTCTGCCGGATTTATATGTCCTGAAACAGCAAAAGCTTTCGGTTGATCATTTCCTCCTGCCTGGAAATGTAATCGAAAATGCTTTTACTGTTGCCGCAGCGCTCTATCCTGTTCTGACCCGGATATACCCTTTTGGACACCGCGCCGGCGCCCAGGGCGATTATGGAAGTTGTTTCCTCCATGATGTCTATGTTGTATACGCACTGCTTGCCCGGCATGCAATACCCGACATTTTCCAGGTTTCCGGTCTGATATTTCTGTCGGTACAGATAGTACGGACTGTAACCGCGGTCTGCAAGCATTTGACGGGCATAATCCACCATTCCTGCGACAGCCGACGCTTCCGGCATTGGGTACTTGTCCGGATGCTCGTTAATCTCCGAGCCCCTCTTGACAGACAGAGTGTGCACAGTAATGTTTTCCGGTGTTAAATCTGCAATCTGCTTAAGCGTATCGGAAAACATTCCT
>JAQXIQ010000061.1 GCA_029007865.1 Bacillota bacterium | reverse complement strand
AGCTTTTCGCCTTCCTGTCAACGGTTTTTTTCGCTTTTTGTAACTATTTTTTTCGATAGTTCCTTCTGCTACAAACCTTCGACCCTCGCCTCAAGCCGACTTTGCCATTATACTCCCTTATCCCTTTTTGTCAACCACTTTTTGCGGTTTTTTGGAACTTTTATTTTTCACACCGCGCAGCAGGGCTGTGAGACCTTCCCGCCCGTAAAATTATGAAATGATTTAAGCGGCGTTATTCCGACTCCGCCGCTTAAATCATTCTGATAATTACTTTGTGCTTTTACGGATATACCGCAGCGCAGCGCTCGGGACTATTTCTGATCCCCACGCTTTTTCCTTACCTTTACAAACGCTGTAATACCGCAGGCGACCAGTGCCAGCGCTCCGACGCACAATCCGATGATTGCCCACGGCGACCCGGATTTTTCTCCCTGTATCTTGGACCATTGCGCCGTCAGAACGACATCTTCCTTGGGCATTACGTACTCTGAGAGCTCAACTATCGTTCCGTTATATGCCCAGCCCATAAACGTGAAGCCTTCCTTAACCGGGTTCTCTACCGGTGCGGGCTTCTGCCCGGCTGCGATATACTGCTCCTCCGGCGCAGGCTCTCCGCCGTCAACATCAAATTCCAGCTTCCATTTAATATCATTGACATCTATCGTGCCGGCCATGTCCAGCGTGCCCGCCTCTGCCAGCGTAATGCAGTCAATATCCACTTCGGTGTTAAAGCTGAAGATGCCCAGAGCTGCCGCAGACAACGGTTTTTTATCTTTAGCCGTCATAATCAGCTGACCGTCGAGATAGAATTCCAGTATGCCCTCACCGGAGCGCAGCCCGAAGGTATGCCACTCACCGCCGCTGAGCTTCAGCTTTTTGCGCGCAGTCTTTCTCTCTTCCCCGGCGGCAAACCTGCGAACCGAGAACTCCTTTGTCACCATATCATACTCAACATAATACTGCGTTCCGGAATCTGCGCGGCATACCGACACCGCAATGTTTCCCTGCGAGCCGTATGCCACCTTACCGGTGCGGATGGCAAACTTCAGGTCAAAGTCGCGATAGCTGCCGTTCATCATAAGACTGTGGATTCCGACCTCTCCCGTCGGCAAAGTCAGGTAAGCATTGCCGTCCTGGGAAACCAGCTTCCATGTCTCGTAATCAAATGTCGGCTCCGTGCGCCTCTGGAAGTCCTCTGTAAAATACTTCGGATATTCCGGCTTTTGAGTCTCAACATTGGCATTGTCCAACACGATCCGGCCGTTCTGCGTCATTTCCACTCCCAGCCTGATTTCAAAGCCCGTAACATTGGAAAACTCATACGATATCTTCGTAGTCTCCCCGGCCTTGAGCTCCTGACGGAACAGTTCCCCGCCTGCAGCCTCGACAAACACAAAGCCCGCTCCGTTTTCAAGGTACACGTCCATTGTAAAGGTATGCTTGCCGGGCCCCATATACAACCCCTGGAAGATCCGTCCCGTGCTGGCAATATATCCGGCATGACCTCCGTCTTTTTCCGTTACGCCTACTTCCGGGTTGCCCGAAACCGACCAGTTCGTAAGTCCGGATACCCAGCCTTCCTTGCCGTTTTTCCTCTCGAAATCCCCGTTCAGGAAGTTCTCCGCGCTGTGCAGGCCGCAATCCGTTATGAAATTAGTAGCCTTCAGAGCTTCCAGGTCGCACAGTCCCTTATATTCATTATCATGCAAATAGACATCCTTTACAGGGGAAAAATCATTCGTTTCGCTGTTGTCGAAAGGCTGCTTGCCGTAATAAGGATTATCCGGCCAGGCGCCTACAGACATAACTCCGCCGCCCAGAACGCTGTCATAAACCTCTATATTCTTTATCTCCTGCTTTGACAGGTCGGGTGCGTCGGTACCCCATGTAATAAAGGTTATTCCGTGTCCGCCGTGCAGGTTGCTGTGCGCAACCACTATGTTCTCCACGCAGTTGTCCCCGTCGGGATTTGCATGCCACCATACCAGTCCGCGCGGGTCGTTATAAGTGGAGCACAATGTCACGGCATCATCGTTTGTATAAAGCACGCAGCGGTCGATCATAAGGTTCTTTGTACCCACGGTGGCGGAAATGCCGTCGCCCGAAGCACAGGTTACCTCCTTCATCTCCACATTGCCGATATAAACCTTGTTGCAGGTGCGCATATTGATATGATAGTTATTGGTGCGTGCAAGCACAACATCGGTTATCTCGACGTTCTCGCACTTCCAAAAACCGATAGGCACCAGATGGATACGGCTCTCGCATCCCGTCCAGATGGTAATGTAGTTGACCGAGTCGAGGTTCTCGCCGCCTGTATCCTGGCTTCTAATGGTTCCGCCGCCCGTAATACGGACGTTTTTCACATTGTCTCCCTGAAGCAGCGGATAGTTATGGCAGGACGCCGCATGCGCCCAGTTGACTCCCGGAATGGAAACATCGTGCCCGAAGGCGGGCTCATAGGCATAATCCTTAACGCGGGGAGACTGCCACAGCACCGCACCCTTTTCTATCCTCAGCTCAACATTGTCCTTAAGCTTAATATTCGTTACGATATAACGCCTGCCGTAATAAGAATCGTCTCCGGGCACGATAACCGTTCCTCCGCCCAAAGCCGATATCTCGTCTATCGCCTTCTGGATTGCCTTGGTATCGTCCGTATATGCGTCGCCTTCGGCCCCGAATTCCGGGTCGGTGACCGTCGCCGTCCTTTCGGGCAGAGTAAACTTATAGGGGTTATCCGTAAATTCGCGCCAGTTTTCCACCATGAACCGATCGGAGATCTTGACCCCGTCCACCTCGGCCATAAACAGCGACGACAGCCTGCTCACCTTGGCTCCCATAAACGGAACCGTTATGGTAAACTTACCGTCAGATACCTTGGCGCTTGCTATGGGTTCAAGGCCCTCAAAGCTCTGAGAATAATTTTCCGTTTTCAGCTCGTAGAGGCGTACCTCCTTGCCCTCATATTGCTCCTCAACGCGGCCCTGTACCACCACATTGCTCTTATCTGCCGTGCAACTTATTATTTCTCCCGCATAGTCATAAAAAGCCTTCTCCCTTTCAAAGGTAACGGATTTTATGCTTATGCTGCCCGATTCTGCACCGATCGGCTCAACCCTGAACCCGCGCAGATAGCCTCTTGCCCCCGCAATTCCCGAGAAATTGAAGAAACACGAATGCCATTTCCCGTCCGCCGGGACTTCAAAAACGCGGGATTTCTCCTCGTTAAATGTTCCGTCCTGCGCAGTGATAAAGTACACCCTGAATTCATCTGCCCCGGTATTATTCATCAGGCGCATGAACACCGTGTTTTTAACCGACATCTCCGCGCTGTATGCGGTGCCCTTGGCAGCCTTTATAACCGGAGAAGTAAGGTATCCCTGTCCCGTCAGCGTATACTTTAATGCGCCTCCGGAATAACCTATCTTCCCGTTTTCCGCAGTAAAACCTTCTGTCGAGGATTCCTCTCTGAACTCAAAATCGTATTCCATTGCACTCTCCTGCTTATTGTCGCTGGGTGTGGGCGTAACCTTGCTGAATTTAATGTTTTTCAGCTCTGCGTTGGTATAATAGGTCTGAATATAACAGCTTCCGCCCGTCATTTTATCATCCGCAGTATAGCGTCCCGCCGCCACCAGTGCATCGTTTATGTACAGCTCCACGCATCCCACGTCAAACACTATCTTAAAGTGATGCCATTCATCCTTGGGCAGCTCCAGGCT
>JAQXIQ010000060.1 GCA_029007865.1 Bacillota bacterium | reverse complement strand
GAAAGAAACAAGCCGCACGTAAATATCGGAACCATCGGTCACGTCGACCATGGTAAGACCACGCTTACAGCGGCGATCACCACCGTGCTTTCCAAGCTGGGCAAGGCAGAGGCAATGGCGTATGACGCAATTGATAAGGCGCCCGAAGAGAAGGCAAGAGGAATCACAATAAACACCGCACACGTAGAGTATGAGACGGACGCGCGTCACTATGCGCACGTTGACTGCCCCGGCCACGCTGACTATGTAAAGAACATGATCACCGGTGCCGCGCAGATGGACGGAGCAATACTGGTAGTATCCGCAGCGGACGGTCCCATGCCGCAGACCCGCGAGCACATACTGCTTGCCCGTCAGGTAGGCGTTCCCTACATTGTAGTGTTCATGAACAAGACCGACATGGTAGACGACGAGGAGCTGCTTGAGCTGGTAGAGATGGAGATCAGGGAGATGCTGAACGAGTACGGCTTCCCGGGCGACGAAGTACCGATCATCAAGGGCAGCGCTTTGAAGGCACTTGAGGCAGTACAGAACGGAGCCGATGTAACAACGGATCCGTGGTGCGCCAAGATCATCGAGCTTATGCAGGCAGTAGACGAGTTTGTACCCACCCCTGAAAGAGCGGTAGACAAGCCCTTCCTTATGCCTATCGAGGATATCTTCTCCATAACCGGCCGCGGTACCGTGGCAACGGGAAGAGTGGAGAGAGGAACCGTAAAGATCCAGGATACCGTTGAAATCGTAGGACTTACCGACGAGAAGAGACAGGTAGTAGTAACCGGCGTAGAGATGTTCAGAAAGCTTTTGGACGAGGCGTATGCAGGCGATAACATCGGACTGCTGCTGCGCGGCGTACAGAGGGACGAGATCGAGCGCGGCCAGGTACTTGCCAAGCCGGGCACCATCAATCCTCACACCAACTTTACCAGCCAGGTATACGTACTGAAGAAGGAAGAGGGCGGCCGTCACACACCGTTCCTTAACGGTTACAGACCGCAGTTCTACTTCAGGACCACCGACGTAACCGGTGTAGTGAAGCTGCCCGAGGGCGTAGAGATGGTAATGCCGGGCGACAACATCGACATGGAGATAGATCTTATCGCTCCTATCGCTATTGAAGAAGGACTTCGTTTTGCAATCCGTGAGGGCGGCAGAACGGTAGGCTCCGGCGTAGTAGCCAAGATAATCAAATAATAATCAGCAACGCACAACAAACGGCCGTCCCATTCCGGGACGGCCGTTTTTCAATTGTTTTGAGCAGGAAAGCAAGGCTGAATCGATAGTTAGGGCTCGGCGGAGGGCCGAATTTCTGTCATTGCTTCCATGGCGATGCATTTAATTCCGTCGCGGCATAATACGCCGGACATATCCCGGAAGCCCAGCTTCCGGTAAAAGCCGGCGGCCTGCGGCGCTGCGTAAACGGTGAATTTTTTGAAGCCCTGAGCACGGAGCCGGCCGCGCACATACTGAATCAGGGTGCGTCCGCACCCTTGGCGCTGGTATGCCGAATCCACAAACAACATGCTGATATGAGCCTCAGTGCAAACGCATACGGCTGCCAGATTGCTGTAAATAAGACCGTAAAATATAAAAGATCCGGGGAAAACACCTGCAAGGCATACTGCTTTGTCAAGCAGGGAATAGAAGCTCCGGCGGCCTTCGCTGCCGTAGTCAACGGCCTCAGACAGTTCAAAGGTACGCGCTATAAGGTCGCGGGCGGAGGCTAACTCCTGTGCATCGGTAAGCTCTTTTATTTGCATATTAACTCTTCCGCAATTATAAAATCACGGCTATTATAACATTGATGAAGGAATATTACAATATATTCTGCAGGCTAAGCCTGGTTCTGTCGGGTATTAGGCGCAGAAAGTGCAGCAGGACCTGTTTTTCCTGCTCAAATTCCTCCTGCGGGCAGGAAAACATATGAAAGTATACCTCGCTCAGCCTGTCGGTTTCATCGTGAGAAAGCAAAAGCAGCCATCCGTCCGTGATACGGTCAAAGGTTTTGTCAAACTCCTCAAGATCCTGAACGTTTTCCGTCTTTTCCAGCTCCCTAATAAGGGAGGCGCAGCTGAGATTAAGATAAATCTCACTGCCTGCGCAGATCAATGCAAGCACAAGCATCAGCGCCGCTATCAGAATCAGATGCCTTATTTCACCCTTATGGTGCAGCATTTTTTGCCTCCTTTTTCTTGCATATATACGGTATCTTTATTTATCTGTGCCACCAAAAGCTCATTTTCCGAGCAAAAACCTGCGTTTTTGAGCTTTTTTTGCAGCCATACTTTATCAAAGCCGGCGGACTGAAGGTTTTTTTCCAGCACTTTGCCGTCGCTTATCAGCAGCAAGGGCAGCTCCTCCTGCTCCGGTGCAAGGCCAAGGTCGGATGCGGTGGGCTGTATAAAATCCTTTTTTAGCAGTACGCTCAGCTCGCCGTTGGTCTCCAGCAGTGCGTACCATACCTGGGATATATCAAATATATCCTTGGAGCGCAGCTGTTCCAGAAGATCGTTTATATTGTAGCGCTGTTTTCGCAGGGCGTATTCGTTGATAATGCCTTTGGAGATCAATACGGTAGGTTCTCCGCATAGCAAACGCCGGGCGCCTATGCTTTTCATGGAGATATAGGAGATAATAACCTGCAGCAGCAGCAAAGCGATAAGGGATACCACGCCCCACAGCAGCGGTATGCCCAGATCGCCCATAGGCATTGTGGCAAGGTCGGCCGCCATGAGCGCCACAACAAATTCGGTAGGCTGAAGCTCACCTACCTGGCGTTTTCCCATCAGCCGTATTACGACATAGACAAGTATAAACAGAATGACAGCGCGCAGAAGAATATTAAGCATGATCTCTCCTTTTGTGCAGCCGTGGTATAAACTGCGATTTTTCGCACATTTATGCAGTTGCTTTGTGCTATCGTGCGGCTGCGGCGCGGCATAGCGTTTTTGCCGATGCGGCGCTATATTATATTGCCCTGTTTTGGCTGGTATATTAAAAACTGCAAGCTGTTTTGAAAGTAGTGCGTGATGCGGGTGCGGAATTGCTGCCGTTAGCGGAACCGGTATGGCATAATGGCAATGTTATATTGTAACCGAGCCGCGCATATTGTTAATAAGAATTATTTTCAGGGGCTCTGCAATATGAAAAAAACGGCTGTTTTAATAATTATTACGGTTTTTGCTGCCATGATGTTTAGCGGATGCGATGAGCAGCAGGATGTGTTTGAGGAGATTATGAAGCAATACTGTGTGGTGCTGGATGCGGGACACGGGGGAACCGACGGGGGAGCATTGGGAATAACTACGGGCTGCAAGGAGTCGGAAATCAACTTGTCGGTAACGCTAAAGGTGCGCGATCTGCTGCAGAGCGCGGGCATAAGAGTGGTGCTTACAAGAAGCGACGAAAAGGCACTTTGTGACGACAGTCATTACAGCAAGCAAAAGGATATGCAGCTGCGGGGCCAGCGGATTGATGCAGCCGGGCCGGATATTGTGGTATCGATACACATGAACTCATACCCCAACGCGACGGTGCATGGAGCCCAGACATTTTATTATCCGGATTCCGAGTCCGGGAAAAAGCTTGCGGAATATATACAGTCATCCTTGAAAAGAATTATTGACCCAAATAATAAAAGAACCGTAAAGCCGGAGGACTTTTTTCTGCTGCGTACATACGCGGGCCCCAGTGCGCTGGTGGAATGCGGATTTCTGACATGCCCCGCAGAGGAAAAACTGCTGCTGAAGGAGGAATATCAGGATAAGCTGGCTTATTGCATTTTTGACGGCATAATAAGCTATCTTATGTTAGGATAAAACTGCTGCGGTTTTGGAAAACGGAAGCATTTATGCCCGGATTGCCGTAAAGCGGAGGCAAAAACCCGTTACGGATCAAGTATCGGCATCTTCACGGTATTCCGGCAGGAAGGCGCCGGCTTTTTTCAGCAGAGCGCGTATTTGCCGGGTATCGGCGGCGTGTACATCGGTGTGCGCATCCCTTGCGCATACAGCCGCGGCGATGCCTGCGGCCTGACCGGTGATGTAACAGCAGGGCATTACGCGTATTGAGGATTGCATATATCTGTCTGCGGATATGCAGCGGCCTGCCATAAGCAGATTGGTAAACCCGTGAACGGTAAGGCAGCGATAGGGTATGCCATAGCTTTCACCGCTCTCGTAGCGCAGTTTATAGTGGTCTTCAAAGAATTTTTTATATGCCTCGTCGGTGTTTTGTCCGGCGTGTATGTCAATCGGATAGCTGTAGCGGCCTATTTCGTCAGGGAAAGACGCACGGTTGTTGAAATCCTCAATATCCAGCACATAGTCCCCGTATACGCGCCGGGTTTCCCGTATGCCTATATACGGCGCTGAAACAACCAGATTCATATTTTCGTACCCGGTAAGATAATTGCGGTAATAATGCTCATATTCCGGCAGTTGTCTGCGTCCTGCAATCATTGCGGCGGTCATTGAGTCGGAATCGGTTCCGTCCACATTATAAATATGGCCTGCATTGGAGCCGCCGTTGTTTTGCGCAATATGCCACATTCCGGGAAGATGTCTGTCTTTATTGGTAAAGATGCCGTCTGATATAGCCTGCTCCAACGCACGGGAATCTACGCCGCTGACACGGCTCCAGTCTATATCAGACCAAAGGGCGCAGAGAGTGGCGGCCATCATTTCGCCGGTGATGGGATCGCCCTTTTCATACCGGGCGCCCGCCATTGCGCACATATCTCCGTCCCCGGTACAGTCAATATATACCTTGGCCTTTACGGCGAATTTTTCACCTTTGGCGGCGCAGACCGCATAGTCTATGGCTCCGTTAAGAGTAATAACATCAATAACATTTGTAAAAAAACTGAAAGAGGCGCCGGAGGCAAGCATCATATCGTCATAGCAGCGTTTCAGTACCTCTACCGGGATGCCGTTAGGCCAGTAAGCGGTAAAGCCTGTTTTGCGGTTGAGGTATTCGTGAACCTCGCGCCCTATTCCGTCCGCGAGAAAATCCACACCGTTTTCAAATTGCATGAAGGCCGGAACCAGCATGTTTACCGCGGCGCCGCCGAAAGAACCGGAGCTCTCGGCAAGATATACGCTTGCGCCGCTGCGTGCCGCCATAACGGCTGCAGCTATGCCTGCAGGGCCGCCTCCCGCAATAAAAACATCGGGAGTGTGCTTGATTTTGAGCGTGGTACGGTACTGGATATTCATGATATTCTATCACCTTTTCAGAAAAAGTCGTGTATTACTGTATGAATGCCGGATTGCTTATGCGTCAGTTTGCACTTACGCGGTTTTTCTGCATAGAGCGCCGCCCTGTGCGGAATGGCTGATCATGCAAAGGGTATGCGGCTTGTTTATTGTCAGTTATTATAGCATGTCATGGGCTGTAATACAAGAAAAATCAGGATATTTTATTCGTTTACTTGTAACACGGTACAAACAGAATAAATATGCTTAAATGAACATTCGCGCATATTTGCGCTGGGCGGCATTCATTGTCTGCTTTAGCAATATAACCTGCTCAAAGTTAAATAAAACTGCCCAAGTGTCTTTGAGAACACTTGGGCAATAAAAGCGGTGTTATTAAATGTGTTTCAAGTAACGCCGGATCAGTACATTCCGCCCATTCCGCCGCCGGGAGCCGCGGGAGCAGCAGGTTCCGGAGCAGGGATATCGGCTACAAGGCACTCGGTGGTGAGCATTACGCTGGCCACGCTGGCGGCGTTCTGAAGAGCGCTGCGGCTTACCTTTGTAGGATCGATGATGCCCTTTTCCACCATGTCGCCGTATTCGTCCTTGGCGGCATCAAAGCCGAAGCCGACCTTGCCGTTTGCAAGAACCTTGT
>JAQXIQ010000059.1 GCA_029007865.1 Bacillota bacterium | reverse complement strand
CCCCTTATCCCATTTCAAAAATATCCACTTTATTTGCATTCACCTCAAGAACCGTCTGCACCGCCTAAAACAGATTAAGTCTCACCGTCAGATCGGCCGCGCCCTCGGCAATAACGATCACCCCCTTGACCTGCGGCTTTTTTTCCGTCAGTATCAGCGCGGTTGCGGTTCCCTGTTCATATACCGTTATAAGTTTATTACTTTCGCTCCTGGAATATGTTACCTGACTGCCGTTTGTGTTTTTTGTTTCGCTTATGTCCTGCTGATATGCCGGCACAAGCTCCCCGTCGGACTCATAAGTTATCATAACGGTTACCTCTCCTGCGCCCTTAATGCAGGATAATACCTGGGCAAGCCTCTCCGCCTCGGAGCAGGCATCCGTTTTTGCCGCCTCGGTTTTGCCCCGGTTGTCAGCCGTCCCGCTGCCGGAAGCCGGCAAAAAGTATATGATCAGGATTATCAGTCCTATTATCACGGCCAGAATAATCTCAATATTCTTTATTTTTTTGATTTTTTCCGGTATTTCCTTCAGTTTCATTTTCAAACTCCCGCTTTTGCAGCGCCGCACCGTTTGCAGGCTTTTGCTCCCGCTATTCATCCGGCTCAATAACTATCATATTCTCATCCAGCTTATATAGAACCTTCATAAGCCGGACAAGCGCCTTTTTATTCTGCTCAAACTCTATCAGATTCCCGCTGTCCGACCGCTTTGCCAGTATATACACCCGCACTATCCGCCCGTCCTCCGCTCCCACCGTGATCTGAGCGTTCTTAAAACCTTTCATCTGCCTGATCTGTATTTCCGCCCCCTGCGCCATGCTCTGTCCCAAATCCGGCATTTCCGGAGTCAGACTCTGCGGTATCGTGTCCTTGATATTTATTATGGGCAGGATTATAAGCAGCGTCAGCAGTATGCCGTATATGAACCGCAGCGCCGACTTTATGTGTCCCTCGGGCAGAATGCTTTTAAGCAGATACAGTGCAACGCTCGCCAGCGTAATTGCAAGTACGCATGAAATCACCGTTTCCGTTGTCCTTCCCCCTTCCCGCGCCGCAGTCTAAATGGCGTTAGCCGCGCCTATCACAATTCCGGTTACTATAAGCAGCATCACGGCGGCGCCCGCCACCGCAGAGATCAGCAGCTTCATAAGCTCGGCCGCAGAGGATGTCATTTTTATCATTTCCGGCGGCGCAAACGGAGACACGCAGGCCGCGAAGCATCTGAGCATGAGCATATACAGTATCATGGACACAAGCGGCGACAATACAGACAGCACTATAAGTATAACGGAGGCTATCCCTATTGCGCTTTTCACCATGGAACAGCAAGCCAGCGCCAGATTTATCCCGTCTCCGGCAAGCGAACCAACAAGCGGTACCGAATTGCTTATTGCATAGCGCACCGTCCGGAGCGAAATGCCGTCATATGATGCGGCCGCCAGCCCCTTTATGCTTACCACCGAAGCATAAAAAGTAAAAACCGCACCTATGCACCAGGTTACCGCCGACTTTCCGAAGGCAAAAACTCCGCCAAACTTATCCTTTGCAAACACCGAATCCAGAATGACGAATACCGACAGTATTATTACCGCAGGTATTGCCGCACCCGAGATAATATTGTTCACTATCTGCGATATAACCGCGCTTTCCGGGTTCAGTATTGACGCCGTGGCAACGCCTCCGGAAGCGGTAAGCGCCACGGTAAGCAGCGGCACCACCGTATCCGTTACCCTTGTCAGCTCCCCCACCGCAAACGCCGCCTGCTTCGAGGCGGAAAAAAAGCCGGAAAACAGCCATATAGCAAATGCCGCATTGGATACGGTGCCCAGCAGCTCGCGATATCGTGAGGCGGTATCGCTCTGAATACTGCCCGCCGCGCTGAGCAGCAAAGCCAGCCCGAACATTATCGCAAAAGCCGTTATCTGCTCGTTCAGCTTGGGCACCGCAATGGCCGCAATATTGGCCGCAAAGCTGTCCTGAGGGTCAAAGCTTCCGCTCAGAATATCCCTGACCACCGAGGAAAAGCTTGTCCCCGCACAGTATTTGTCAAACAGGGCGTCGGCATCGTTAAAATCGTAGCTTTCATACTGCCGCTCCAGGATTTCCCCGGCATTGTCCTCCTCCTGAGCTTTTGCCTCTGCCGAAATAAAAACAAGCAGCACGGTAAGCACCGCAAACAGCATCTTACGCAATTTTTATATCCTCCAGCACCCTGAATATCAGCTCCAGCAATTCAAGCACTATGGGCAGTGACATAACAAGCAGCAGAGCCTTTACCGCAATCTCCAGCTTGACCGAAACGGCATTTTCGCCCGCGTCTCGGCAGACCCCGATGCCCCACTCGCCCAACAGCGCCGCCACGGTTATTTTGATAATCAGTCCTATCCACTCCGAAGTGCCGCCGTCCAGTCTGTCCGCCATGGTCTTTATCTGCCGCACTATACTGCTAAGCTGCGGCGCCGCCAACAGGAGTATTGCCGCCCCCAGTGCTATGGACAGGCATATCGCATACACCCTGTTTTCCTGCTTCATCACGGCCAGCATTATCACCCCGATGAGCGCAAATGCCAGCAGTACAAAAAAAGTATCCATCAATACAAACCGAAAGCCTGTCTGATAGTGTCAAACAGCCCTGATACCATATCCACTATCATAAGCAGTACGATTATAAGCCCGGCAATCGTCGTCATCATGGCAATGTCCTCTTTTCCCGCCTTATTCAGCAGTTGGTTAAGAATTGCAATAAGCAGACCTATTGCCGCTATCTTGAAAATAACATCAATACTCATGCTTTATACTCCTATGTGCGGCGCAAATGCTCTCTCCGAGCCGGTAAAGCCTGTATATGCAGGCACGGCCGCGCCCTTTTTCCGCCGACCGCGCCCTTTTTCAGCTTCTACAGCACCAAAAGACATACCGCCGCTCCGCACAGCAAGCTCATACGCCGATAAAACCCCAGGTTTTTCCTGTACCGCTGCATTGCGGAATCGGCCAGCATTATAAGCCTTCCGCACGCCATATCAAGCTGCGCCGCGCCCAACTGCGGCATGGTCTGCTCCATGGCCTCGCCTATATAGCCCAGCTCAACCCTTACCTCGCCGGCATATTTTTCGCAGATGGGCAGCGCCGCGGCCCCGCTCTTTAGTATCTTCTCCAAAGGCATCTCTGCGTCTTTCTCAAGCAGTGCCAGGCATCTATCTCTGAAAGCCCGGGTTTTGGCATCCGAAGCGTCCATCTGCTCCAGCATTTCACGCACGGTTTTCCTCTGCATCAGCATCCCGTTTTTGAACAGCAGCAGGCTCTGAGCCAGCGCTCTGATGCACTGCGCGCTGTCGCTGTCCCTGCGCGCAGCCCTGCCCGCAAGAATAAAACACAGCGTAAGCACGGATACGCATAATGTTAGCTTCAGATACAGCAATATCTATCTCTCCTTGCGCCAAGCGGCATAAAGTCAGCGTCAAAAACTCTGTATACCGGACCCCTTTCTCCCCTTTGCAGGCTTACATATCGGTTAAAGCGAAGGAGGCGCGAATATTCCTTGCGCCTGAGCTCCTCGATGCTGCCGGCATGCACGGACGCAATCACGGTAACTCCGCTGTCCAACGCCGTATTTACTGCCCGCAAATCCTCCGCGGTACCCAGCTCGTCCGTTATAATAACCTGGGGTGCCAGCGCGCGCACCGCCATCAATATGCCTGTCCGCCTCGGGCAGAACGATAAAACATCGCATCTTGCTCCGACATCCAGGGAGGGTACTCCCATATAACAGGCGCTGATCTCATTTCTCTCATCCACCAGCGCGACATTTCTCCCCTCGTTGGAAAGCACCCTGCAGCAGTCCCTCAGCATTGTAGTCTTGCCTCCTCCGGGCGGCGAAAAAAACAAGCACGAACATATTCCCCCTTCAAACACCGTCTCTCTTACATATTCAAAGCATCCCTTTATCTGATGCGCACACCTGATACAGAAGGAGGACTGATTTGTAATGCACCTTACCTTTCCGTCATCACATATCACCTCGCCTCCTATACCTATCCGGTGTCCTCCCCTTATGGTTATATATCCTCCGCACAGGCTCTCTCCGTGTATATACGGAGAATGCTCGTTGATCCGTCTCAAAAAAGCCTGCGCGTCCGCAGCGGTGAATATCTCGCCGCCTTCGCGGCACATTCCTTTTTCCGAAAGCACATATTCTCCCGAAACGGTACGGATAACAATGGGTTTATTGATCCTTAATCTTATTTCATTTACCTGCTCCAGCTTTTCCTTGGGAGTCCTGAACAGCATATCCGATATTCTGCCGGGCAATGCGTACACAAGATTGTCCATAACGTCACCGGTCTTCCTCTGAATGTTTGTTATATCAAATAATATGATGCCGGCTGTGCCGGCATGCAAAAAAAAGAGTGCCTTTTAAGCACTCTTTATGTAAAATGTTAAACCGTCAGATGCAATACCGCGTTATCAAGCCGGATAAAAAGCAGCAGCCGTATCGTCAGGCCGGCTCTATCAGGCCGTAGTTGCCGTCCTTCCTTTTATAAACGGTATTCATCCTGCCTGTTGCGGAGTTTTCAAACATATAAAAGTCGTGACCCAGAAGCTCCAGCTGCAGTATGGCCTCGGAGACATCCATGGGCTTTACCGCAACGCTCTTTACCCTTACAACACTGCCGTATTCCTCTCCGGGCTCGGCGTCCGGAACCTCGGAAAACTTAACCCGCTTGTTAAGCTTGCCCTTATGTTTGATTATAAGTTTTTCCAGCACCGCAAGGCACACATCAATCAGGTCATAGTAGTTCTCGCCGGAGCGCTCGCAGCGCACCTGCATCCCCTCGCACGAAACGGTGATTTCCATTATGCAGGTCTTTTTTATGCTCCGGAGCACAACCTCGGCGGCAGGCTCCTCAACGAAAAACCTGTCCAGCTTGGAAAGCTTTTTCTCAATGATGTTCTGCAGTTTTTCACCGGGCTCATAGTCTCTTGTGTTATAGCGTATGTTCATAAAAAAGCTCCTTTCGTGTTAACTAAATAAATAATTCAACACAAAAGGAGCATACTCCTGCATAATTTCTGTTAATTAACTGTTAAGAATCATGCTGCCGCAGTCCATCTCTTCCGGAACAGGCAGGCCCATGAGCTGGCATATTGTGGGCGCAATGTTGCCCAGCTTGCCGTCGGTGCGCAGCTTGGCGTCCTTTCTTTCCGGGTCTACCAGGATAAACGGTACCGGGTTTGTTGTGTGCGCCGTAAACGGAACATCGGAATCGTAATAAACCATCTGGTCGGCATTGCCGTGGTCGGCGGTAACTATGGCATTGCCGCCCGCGGCAAGTATCTCCTTTATAACGCGTGCCACACATTCATCCACCGTGCGCACGGCTTTTTCCGCCGCGCTTATTACGCCGGTATGCCCTACCATATCGCAATTGGCATAGTTCATAATAAGTAAGTCATACTTACCGGAGCGTATCTGTTCCACCGCCTTTTCGGTCACCTCATACGCGCTCATCTCGGGCTTGAGGTCATATGTGGCCACCTTCGGAGACGGAACAAGTATTCTGTCCTCGCCGGGATTGCATTTTTCCACTCCGCCGTTAAAGAAGAATGTCACATGCGCGTACTTTTCGGTCTCGGCAACCCTTACCTGAGTTTTACCCATTTTGGAAACATATTCGCCCAGATTATTCTCAAGCGATACATTAAGCTCATCCTGCGTGTATCCCGTAATAATATCGGTAAATGTCTCGTCGTACTGGGTAAGCCCCAAAAATACAACATCCTTCTTCTCCCTTTCAAAGCCCTGGAAATCACGGTCGATAAAGCACCTTGTGATCTCTCTTGCCCTGTCCGGCCGGAAATTGTAAAAGAATACGCCGTCGCCGTCCTTAACGGTGGCAACCGGTCTGCCGTCCTTCACAATAACGCACGGGGTTATAAACTCATCGGTTTCCCCGGCGGCATAAGCGTTTGCCACGGCTTCCTCTCCGGATGAGGCGGTATTGCCCTCTCCCAGTGCCACGGCGCTGTACGCCTTCTGCACTCTGTCCCACCTGTTATCACGGTCCATGGCGTAATATCTGCCTTCCACCGTAGCGATTGTGCCGTAGTTCTCCGCCTTGAGGAATTCCTCAAGCTGCCGGATATATGTGCCCCCGCTGCTGGGCGGAACATCGCGTCCGTCCATAAAGCAATGGATAAACGTATTTTTTATTCCCTGCTGCTTGGCCAGCTTAATCACAGCAAACAGGTGCTCAATATGGCTGTGAACTCCGCCGTCGGAGAGCAGTCCCATAACATGCAGGCTTCCGTTATTCTTTTTGACCTGCTCCATCATGCCGATAAAGGACTCCTTTTTATAAAAAGTCCCGTCCATAATACTTTTAGTGATAAGGGTCAGCTTCTGGTAAACCACTCTGCCCGCACCTATGTTGAGGTGTCCAACCTCGCTGTTGCCCATCTGGCCCGCAGGCAGTCCCACATCCATTCCGCTTGCGCCTATTGTGACAAACGGATACTCCGCTTTCAGCGCGTCAATATTGGGCGTTCCCGCCGACATTATGGCGTTGCCCTTGGTCTGCTCGGTAAGCCCGAAGCCGTCCATAATAATAAGTGCTGTTATCTTTTTCATGGTCTTTATGCCGCTCCGAAACAAAAGCGTCCTTTCCCGAAATTATTCTTGCCGTATTCCCCGAAAACTCCGCGGTCAGATCAGTATTTGACAACCTTGGCAAAATCCTCGGCTTTAAGGCTTGCTCCGCCGATAAGTCCGCCGTCTATATCGCTCATGGCCATAAGCTCCGCCGCATTGGAGGGCTTCATGCTGCCGCCGTACTGTATGCGCACTTTTTCCGCGGCATCCTTGCCGAATTTGTCGGCAACTGTGCTCCTGATATGCGCTATTACCTCGTTAGCGTCCTCCTTGGTGGCCGTCTTGCCGGTGCCTATTGCCCAAACGGGCTCATACGCAATAACGATACCCGACACCTGCTGCGCGGTAAAGCCCTCCAGAGCTTTAAGGGTCTGGGACGAAACCACGGAAAACGCCTTGCCAGCCTGTCTCTCATCCAGGGTCTCGCCTACGCAGATAATGGGGATAAGACCCTTGGAAAGCGCGAAAGATGCCCTTTTGTTAACCGTCTCGTCGGTCTCGCCGAAATACTGCCTTCTCTCGCTGTGTCCGATTATTACATACTCCACGCCGAACTCCTTTAACATATCCGCCGATATCTCTCCGGTAAAGGCTCCGCTCTCCGCCCAGTGAACATTCTGCGCACCCAGACGGATATTACTGCCTTTGACCGCCTCTGCCGCTGCGGCAAGGCAGACAAATGTCGGGCATATAACTACGTCGCATTCGGCGTCGCTCACCAGCGGCTTAAGCTCGTTTATCAGTTTTACCGCCTCGGAAGGGGTTTTGTTCATCTTCCAGTTACCTGCAATTATCGGTTTACGCATAATATCATTTCCTCTCTCAAGTAATTATTTTCTCTCCGCGGCGTTCCGCATCAGTACGGCATAACTCCGCAGCAGTAAAAACACAACATCGGGGTAACTTGCGTTACCCCGAAAATTGCGGTCATACCGTTTTTATTTGTCGTTAAGAGCGGCAACTCCGGGAAGCTCCAGTCCCTCAAGGAATTCCAGGCTGGCTCCGCCGCCGGTGGAAATATGCGTCATCTTGTCGGCATATCCCAGCTTTTCGATGGCTGCCGCGGAATCTCCGCCGCCGATAATGGTGGTACCGCCGCAGTTGGCAAGCGCCTCGGCTATGGCTCTGGTACCGTCGGCAAAGCGCGGGAACTCGGAAACGCCCATAGGTCCGTTCCAGATGACCGTCTTGGCGGTCTTGATAAGGTCGGCATATATTGCCCTGGTCTCGGGTCCGATATCCATGCCTTCATACCCGTCGGGGATCTCATCGCGCTTCACGGTCTTTTTGGGAGCGTCAGGGCCGAACTCCTGAACCACCACGCAGTCAACCGGGAGCAGCAGCTTCACGCCGTTTTTCTCGGCCTTCTTCATAAGGTCGGCAGCAAGCTCAATCTTGTCCTTCTCCACAATGCTGTTGCCGGTATTGAGCCCCATGGAAGCAAAGAAAGTATAGCTCATCGCACCGCCGATTATAAGGGCGTCGCATTTATCCAGAAGATTGTTGATAACGCCTATCTTATCCGAAACCTTTTTGCCTCCCAGTATCGCAATAAAGGGACGCACGGGGTTTTCCAGCGCTCCGCCCATAATGGAGAGCTCCTTGCCTATCAGATAACCCGCCACTGCCGGCAGATATGCGGCAACGCCCGCAGTGGAAGCGTGCGCCCTGTGAGCGGTACCGAATGCGTCATTGACATATACATCGGCAAAGGAAGCCAGCTTCTTGGCAAACTCGGGGTCATTCTTTTCCTCTTCCTTATGGAAGCGCAGGTTCTCAAGCAGAACTATGTGTCCTTCTTTGAGCCCCTCTACCGCGGCCTTTGCGCTGTCGCCGATAACATCGGATGCAAAAACCACCTTGTCCTGACCGTATATTTCCTTAAGGCGTCTGGCAACAGGCGCCAGAGAATACTTCATATTGAATTCTCCCTTGGGTCTGCCCAGGTGAGAGCACAGAATAACCTTGGCGGAATTATCCAACAGATAGTTAATTGTGGGGAGTGCCGCTTTGATTCTGGTTTCATCGGTTATGTTGCCATCATCGTCCAACGGAACATTGAAGTCCACACGCACAAGAACCCTTTTACCCTTTACATCGATATCTTCAATTGTTTTCTTGTTCATTTCCAAAACTCCTTACCGGTTATTTTGATAATATAATATCGTATCAACGGTTTTCAGTCAATCAGATATTCAATATTTTGCCGTTTATTTGTTCAAATTATACACCATAAGTCGATTTGCAGTGCGCTCATCCGTAATCAGATGCATGTTCTTAAAGCGCATCACAAGGGCATGTATTCCCGCCGTTTCGTCGGCTCCGGCAGCCAGAAGCATAAACACCTTGTATTTTGCCATCCGGTCCACACTCAGGGAATAAAGCGGAGGATTATTGATTTGTTTGCCGTCCGCTTTTATAAAATTGCCAAGCAATTCACAGCACGGCGCAGACTGCATCAGCCCGTCCTTGGCACGCACGCTCATGGATGCAAACAGCTGACTTTTTTTAAGCGGCGTTAACCCTGAAACCAGTATGTCGGCGTTCTCCACCGCAGATACTATCTGCTGCACATCCTCATCGTGATACCTTTTTTCAATCTCGTTCAGCGACGGGTTTTCCCCCAGATGCAGCAGCCGGTATCCCGCTCCGCTCTTTTTCCCCAACCGTGCGCAATTGGTGTTGGCATCAATATCCTCATGATTCATCTGTGCGGTCCTGGCCGGATATAAAGTCACCCCTCTGCCGATGCCTTCGGGATATCTGCCGTCCGCCATAAGGCTTACATAGTTATGCCCTGTAAGCGCTATAAACCTGTACTGCTTCATATATTGACGCATCTGCATGGCGGCGCAGATACCTATATCTCTCCGCACCAGCGCGTGGGTGTCGACATCTCCGCTTACGATGCTCACCTGCTTTATGCCGTACACGTCCCTGATATCGTCCTCCAGCCGCCCGGTGTGACGCAGCGCATATACGGTTTGCTCCAGCTCCGCCAGCAGCTTATAGCCCTCTCTGCTGACCAGCATCCCGGAGGGCTCCACCCGTATCAGGCCCGCCAGCTTGAGCGCATCGCATTCGGCGCGCACCTCACGCTCGGTGCGTCCGCTGTAGACCGCCATCTGCCGCCTGCCTACCGGCTGCACATAGCTTATACCCCGTAGCATCTCATAACGCCTCAGCGCCGTTTCCATGCCCTCGCGGTTCAGCAGCATAAACTGCTCCAGCTCGGTCTTGCTCAAAATATCACCTCTTTGCAGCTTTCCCGGCGCAACCGTGCCCCGGGCTTATTTCTCACCGCCGGACTCGCCCGGCCCGACGCCTCAGCGTTATCGCACTACGCCCTCGCCGTTAAAATCCGGAGTCATAGTGCCGTCCCCCGACGACATATCCTGAAAATATCCGTTTTCAAAGCCCCGCTCAATAAAATGTGCACAAACCCTCTCGTATTCCCTTTTTGTAATATTTCTGTCCAGCTCCGGCGCGTCTGTTTTTACCCTTCCGGCGGGGTAATACTGGCTCATTACACTCACCGTTACCCCTGTTCCCCATGTGTCGGCTATATAATCGGCAACCGCGCACGCCTGGTCTGCATTGCAGGGCAGCACCAGTATTCTTATAATAACTCCGCTTATCAGCAAGCCGTCCCTGTAGACATTTTCCGGCCTGAGCGTAAGCATTGTATCTATTGCCTTTGCGGCGGTATCAAAATAATTCCCGGCTCCCAAATACCGCTTGCACCGGGACGGCGAATATAGCTTGAGATCCGGCAGAAATACATCGGTCCACTCCGACGCTCTCAGCACTGTTTCCGGGCTGTCATAGGCTCCGGTATTGTATACAACCGGTATGTCGGGCCTGCGGATGCGCATTGCCGCATCAATACCGGCGGTATAATGCGTAGGATTGACAAGGTTTATATTATGTACTCCGGCTGTTTCCAGCTCCCTGAATATCTCCGCCAGCCTCTCAATGCTTACATCATAGCCCGTACCGTTATGGGAAATCCCGTAGTTCTGGCAAAATACGCACTTAAGGCTGCATCCGCTGAAGAACACCGCCCCGCTGCCCTTTGTCCCGCTTATGCAGGGCTCCTCCCCGAAATGCGGCTTGGCAAGCGCCACCCTGGGAGTCAGTCCGCAGCCGCAAAAGCCCTCGCCCCCGTCGCTTGTCCTGAGCGCGCCGCAGCCTCGCCCGCAGTCGCGGCAAACAATCCCGGTCATTTCAGGCTGTTAAGATATGCTGTTTCCACACTGTTGAGCTCGCGGCTTTCCCCGCTTTTAAGGTTGCCCAGGTACAGTTCCCCCATCCGCACCCGCGTAAGCATAAGTACCTCCTTGCCCACAGCCTCCAGCATTCTGCGCACCTGCCGGTTTCGCCCCTCATGTATGATTATGCTCAGCGTAACCGTGTGCTCCGTCATATCCGTAATCGCCGCCTTGGCGGGCGCCGTCTTAACTCCGTCCTCCAGCACCACGCCGGACTGCAGCTTTAATATCTCACTGCGCGATACCTCGCCCTTAACGACCGCGATATATTCCTTTTCTATCTCATATTTCGGGTGCGTCAGATGATATGCCGCGTCTCCGTCATCGGTAAGCAGAATAAGTCCCTGAGTGTGATAGTCCAGCCTTCCCACCGGATAAAGCCGCCTTTCAAAAGGCACGCAGTCCAGCACCGTCTTTCTGCCCTCCGGGTCATAAGCGCTGCTTATTACCCCGTCCGGCTTATTGAGCATTATGTAAACCCGTCTGGGCGGAAGCGATATCGCCTTTCCGTCCACGAGTATTGTGTCCTTTGCAGTATCGGTCATGTACCCCATTTCGCTTATAACAACGCCGTTTACACTGACCCTGCCCTGCCTGATAAGCTCCTCGCATTTGCGTCTGGAGGCCACGCCGCAGGCCGCCATATATTTGTGAAGTCTCTCCATTTTGTTCCCCTTATGCAATAATTCACGCATATTATAGTATAAATTCCGCGTAAAGTAAACAATTAAAACAGATCCCCCAGCAAATATGCGGCCGTGGAAAACCAATTCGGATCATTGATTATTACGCAGATATATCTCTTTCCGCCGCGGCTGGCAGAGGCGCACAGACACCTCCCGGCGTTCTTTGTGTATCCGATCTTTATACCGTCCGCCCCTTCAAAACGCGACAAAAACCTGTTTTTATTATATATTATCCGTTTCTCTCCGCTGTGCAGCTCAGTCACGTGCGCTTCCTTGCTCCCCACTATGCCGGCAAACTCATCATTCTGCATTGCGACGGCGCATATAACCGCAAGGTCGTATGCCGAGGTATAATGCCCCGGGTCATGCAGGCCGTGAGGATTGGTAAAATGAGTGTTTTTAAGCCCCAATTGTCCGGCTTTTTCATTCATGAGCCCCACAAAGCCCTCCACGCTCCCTGCCGTTGCGCAGGCCAGCGCCACGGCTGCATCGTTTCCCGACACCAGCATCAGGCCGCATAAAAGGTCGTGCACGGTGTAAACCTCGCCCGCTTTAAGATACATGGACGATCCCTCAACTCCGGTGTACTCCTTTTTGATCCTTACCGTCATTTCGGACGGGATATTCTCCAGCACCACAAGAGCCGTCATCACCTTGGTGGTGCTTGCCATCTCAAGACGCATATTGGCGTTGCTTTGCTTTACAACCGTATTGTCGCTGCCGTCAATGACGCAATAAGAGGAGCCGCTCTGCGCAAAAGCCGGAACCGTCAGGCAGACAATCAGCAGCGCGATTACCGCGGCTGTGCCCGTCTTAAATAAAGTCTTCCTCATCCTCTTGTCCGTCTCCGAATATATTCATATCGTTAAGCGCTGTTTTGACTTCACGGATTATCTGAGGAATATTATTTAACACCTTATCAAGCGAATCGTTGGGCTGCGCGGACAAAAAGCTTGCCGCGCCGTTATTGATAACCAGAAATCCGCACGGGCTTACCGACATACCGGCTCCGCCGCCTCCGCCGAAGGGCAGCTCCGCCGCCGCATGCTTCTGTCCGTACTCCGCGCCTCCGGCAACAAAGCCTATCCCCAGCTTTGACAGGGGTATGATTATCGTCCCGTTTTCGCTGAATACCGGCTTTCCCACAACCGTATCAACGTCCGCCATCTCCTTGATATGCAACAGCGTTGTATCCATTACGCACTCTACCGGATGTTTTTCCATAATTCATCACTCCGCAATAAAATATCGGCTTTTACGCCGTAAGGTTAATATTTGCTTATCCTATTCCGATTATACCATCCATTTTCAGCCTGAAGGTTTTTTGTCCGTACACCGGCTCAATATACGACCTGACACGCGGACAGAAGGCGCAGGCCATGCCGTTAAGCGCCGCCATTATTATGCCGCACAGCATAGCCGTGGCCGCCGCATCGTCGCCCGCACCCACAGCTCCCTGTATGGACACGCTTTTTACCCTTATGTGCTTAAGCAATGCCGTTTTTTTGCCCTTCTTTTTCCGTCCCGGCTTTTTCTTTTTTACGGGTATTATCCTCCTGCCCAGCACAAAAACCGAAAAATTGCCGTCAATAAAATTTATTACAATTATGTTTTTCGCGGAAAAAAAGTATAAAAAATTTAAGTCCGCCTGCAAAACGGCATTAAAGCCGTCAATGCAGAGGCACAGATGCACTCTTAACGAGACAGCAAGCAAAAAAAGCAGCAAGATAAGCAGCGGCACAGCAAGCAGCGCAAAACAATACAAAAACGCACACCTCCCAAAGGAAAGTGTGCGTAAAATTCCGTATTCTATTCCCCCGGCCCGGTTACTCCGGCTCGGCCTCGGCGTCCAGCAGTTCCCGCGGCTTTTCCGGCAGTTCGTCCAGCCCGGAGAGCCCGAAATGCCTCAAAAACAGGTCTGTTGTCGCAAAGAGCATGGGCTTGCCCACGGTATCCTTGCGCCCCGCTTCCTTGATAAGCCCCTTTTGCAGCAGCCACATCACCGAATAATCGCATTTTACTCCGCGGATTTCCTCTATCTCGCTGCGCGTTATAGGCTGCTTGTATGCGATAATGGACAAAACCTCCAGACTGGCCTGGGAAAGGGACTTTCTCTGCACCGGGTTGAGCATCTCCTCCACCTCGCTGCGGTATTCCGGATTGGAGGAAAGCTGCATGCTGTCTCCGTAAGCTATAAAGACAATCCCGCTGTCCCCCGAATACTTGCCCCGCAGCAGCTCAAACGCATCCTCAAGGGCGGTGTATGTAACACCGAAGCAGCTGCAAAACTCCTTCTGACTGACCGCTTCGCCCGTTACAAACAGTACGGCCTCTATTGCCGCCGCCAGTCTTTTAGTCTCCACCTGAATTTTCCTCCGTTTTTATTACAATTATATCGGAAAACAGCTCGTTCTGCGTTATGCGTATGTAATGGTTCTTCCACAGCTCCAGCATGGCCAGAAATGTCGTGACCACCTCGGCTTTAGTCCTGTCGCGCGCAAACAGCTCGTCAAAGCGTATGCTCTTTCTGCTGCTTATGCGCTGTTTTATGTACTTTATCTTGTCCTTTATGGTAAAAACATCGCGGCGTATTTCCCTTACCGCAGGGAGCTGCTTTTTACTGCTTATCCTTGCCACTATGTCGTCCAAAGCCTTTATGAGCGCGTCCAGGGAGACATCCTCAAGCTCAAAGCGCTCGTTAAAGCAGTACTCCTCCGGCTTCTTGAAATACATCCCCTCAAACTGCCCTTCGCGCACCCTGAGTATCTCGGCGTTCTCCTTTATCTCCTTGTATTCCCTGAGCCTGCGTATAAGGGTCTGCTCCGGGTCCTCCTGCTCCTCCTCCGGCTTGGGCGGCTTGGGCAGAAGCCTGCGCGACTTTATCTCAAGCAGCATGGCGGCGGTTGCCAGAAACTCGCTTGCCGAATCCATGTTAAGCTCCGGCAATGAGCCGATATATTCCAGATACTGCTCGGTAATATCGGAAACGAAAATATCCTCAATGGCAATCTGCGACTTGTCCAGCAAGTGCAGCAGCAGATCCAGCGGCCCTTCGAATTTTTCCAGCTTAAAACTCAGTTCCATTGCCGTGCACCTTAAATATACGCGCCGTAAATAAGCCCGCACAGAGAGCGCAGCAGGTCATCCACCGCGCCGACGCAAATGCCGAGTATGCCGGTGCGTGAAATAAATATAATCAGAATAACGCTGATTATCATGCTGTATCTCTCCAGATTGTAAAATATTCTCTGGTTTTTATAAGAAATAAATATCTCCTTCATTATCCTGTAGCCGTCAAGCGGCGGCACGGGGATAAGGTTAAACAGGCACAGAGTAAGGTTGACAAAAATAATGTTGTCCACGGCTATCTTTATAACAAGCAGCCAAATATTTGAAAAGAAATCCACATTGCATATATACTGCAGAAAATATTCAATATTAAGCAGAAGAAATGCCAGAAACAGGTTGCAAAGCACCCCGGCAAAAGCCACGATAAGCATGCTTTTTTTGCCGTTTTTGAAATTCGCCGGCACTATCGGCACCGGTTTTGCCCAGCCGAAGCCCACCAGAAGCAGCATCAGCGTTCCTATGGGATCCAGATGCTTAAACGGGTTCAGCGTCAGCCTTCCGGCGCATTTGGCATAACCGTCACCTTGACGGTACGCCGCATAGCCGTGCGCAAATTCGTGCGCGGAAAGGGAAAACAGCAGTCCCAGTATTATCAGCGCCATCGCCGCAAGGTACTCCACTCCCGCCTGCCCGTTTATAATATTGATAAAAATATCAACTAGCAATTCTCTTCAGCTCCGTTACAGAAAATCCGGTATTTCGTCATGGGAAATCA
The DNA here is from genome assembly GCA_029007865.1 of Bacillota bacterium. GTDB lineage: Bacteria > Bacillota > Clostridia > Christensenellales > QALW01 > UMGS1338. The sequence goes on along the minus strand of JAQXIQ010000059.1, from coordinate 12,666 downwards.
GGTCGTCATAAGTCTGCCGCCGCACAATAATGCCTTCGTGGCCGCAGCCCACAAGCACAACCGCGGGTATTCCGTTGCGGTTATAATTGCTGGCCATGGTATAATTATACGCTCCCGTAGTAAGAATTGCAAGTATATCATTTGTCGAAATATCCGCAGGTACAAGCGCGTCCTTGGTTATGAGATCTCCGGACTCACAGCACTTTCCGGCAACGGTAACGACCCGGTCATGCTCCCGGTCGGCTTTGTTGGCGCACACGGCGGTATATTTGGATCCGTACAGCGCACAGCGGGGGTTGTCAAACATTCCACCGTCCACCGATACATAGGTCCTTACCCCGGGTATATCCTTAACGCCTCCTACGGTGTAAAGAGTGACCCCCGCCTCTCCAACAATGGATCTGCCGGGCTCAACGGTTATCGCAGGCATCGGATAGGAATGCTTTTGGCACAATTCCCGCAGAGTCTGCGTAATAATCCGTATATAATCGCCAAGCTCCTGGGGCGCGTCGCCCTGTGTGTACCAGACTCCGAAGCCTCCGCCGAAATTAAAATCGTGCAGGACGCATCCGTTTGCGGCGCGCAGACGGTCGGCAAATGTGATAAAATGCTCGCACAGCACCGCAAAAGGCGCCAGCTCAAATATCTGCGAGCCTATATGACAGTGAATGCCGCAAAGCTCAAAGGTGTCGTCGGAGCACAGGCGCAGCGCGGCCTCCATGGCCTCTCCGCTTGCGATATTAAACCCGAATTTGCAGTCAAGGTTCGCGGTCTGCACCGCCTCGTGCGTATGAGCCTCGATTCCCGGCCTGAGCCTTATCTCAACCGGTATCCGGGTCCTATGCAGCCTTTGTGCCACTTCCTTAATGCGGTCTATCTCGTCGAAATTGTCGATGATAATGCGGTAAATATTGTTTTTTACCGCCATTTCAATTTCTTCAACCGTTTTGTTGTTGCCGTGCAGCTCCAGCATATCGGCCGGAACCCCCGCCGACAGAGCCGTATAAAGCTCGCCTCCCGACACAACATCCATGCCCAGCCCTTCGCTTGCGGCAATGCGGCACATGGCCTTATTCATAAAAGCCTTGGAAGCAAACATTACCCTGCCTTCCGGACAGTATTTATCCATTGCCCCGCGCAGCTCCCGGCATCTTTTCCTGATGTGCTCCTGATTCATAACATAGAGCGGTGTACCGTACTTCTGCGCCAGAGCACAGGCGTCCGCATCCGCGATATATAAGTGACCGTTTTTAACAGAAAGACCGTTTTTAAGTTCCATAAGCCCTCCGAACAAGTTTTCTGTTATAATATCACAAAATACGGATTATTGTCAATTTCAAACGATAAGCGCGCCGGTGAGCTCGGTAACTTTCGCTATGCCGTTTTTGCTGCAGTAATCCGCAATTCCGTCAATAATTTCCGGACAGGCATACGGGTTTGTAAAGTTGGCCGTTCCCACCATTACCGCAGAGGCTCCGGCCAGCATGAATTCCACCGCGTCCTCGGCCCGGCTTATGCCCCCCATTCCTATTATCGGAAGCCTGACCGAGCAATAGACGTCATGCACCATTTTAAGGGCTATGGGTTTAACGCAGGGGCCGGACAGCCCTCCCGTGACATTTGCAAGCACCGGCCGCCTGGTCTTTATATCTATCGCCATACCCGTTACCGTGTTTATAAGCGACAGCGCGTCCGCACCGCCCTCCTGCGCCGCCAGTGCGTTTTCCTTTATATCGGTGACATTGGGCGAGAGCTTTACTATCATGGGCTTATTGCAGTGCCTGCGCACAGCCGCGGTTATGTCAAACACCGCCTCCGGTCTTGTGCCGAACTGCACTCCGCCCTGCTTTACATTGGGGCAGGATATATTAAGCTCCACCATGCTTACGGCGGTTTTGCTGAATTTTTCCGCCACGGCGCAGTAGTCCTCAACGGTGCTTCCGGCAATATTGGCTATAAGATTGCACCCGCAGCCGGCAAGCAGAGGCAGATAGTGCTCCGTGACAAAGTCCGCACCCGGGTTCTGAAGCCCCACGGCGTTGAGCATGCCCATAGGCGTCTCGGCAATTCTGTTGGCGGGGTTGCCCTCCCGGGGCTTCAGAGTAGTGCCTTTAAGCGCAATCCCGCCCAGCTTCTCAAGCGGATAAAAGCGTTTGTATTCCTGCCCGAAACCATAGGTTCCGGAAGCCGCAATAACCGGATTCTTAAACCTTACCCCGCAAATTTCCACAGACAAATCAATCATCGAAAACAACCTCCCGGGAATCAAATACCGGCCCTTCGGCGCAGCAGCGCTTGTAATACCGGCGTCCGTCCTTGTCCTTCACGGCAACATTGCACCCCATGCACGCTCCGATCCCGCAGCCCATCCGTGCCTCCATGGATATCTCACATTCCGTGCCCGTCTCCCGGGCAAGCCGAGCAATCTGGCGCAAAAACGGCCGGGGCCCGCAGGCAACTATCAGGTCAAAGCTCTCTCTATTCATTGCCTCGCGCGCGGCATCCGCCGCCAACGCTTTTATTCCTATGCTCCCGTCATCGCTGCATACAATAACCTCGCGGCATACCCGCTTGAAATCGTTTATCTGGTACGCCTTTTCTTTGCAGCGAAAGCCCAACACCGCGGTAACGGCATTGTTCCTGTTTGTTTCTGCGTAATGCTTAAGCGGCGCCGCGCCTATTCCGGCTCCCGCCAGCAGTATGCGCCTGCCCTCCCGGCTTTTGAAGCCGTTGCCCTGGGGCAGCAGTATTTTAAGCTCGGTCCCCTCCTTGAAATGGGACAGCTTGTCCGTACCCTCCCCTACGGTCTGGTACACAAAAGTCACGGTATCGTTAAAAGTACCCACGGAATTTATGCTTATGGGTCTTCTGAGAATATGCTCGTTGGAAAACGGTATCTTGATATGCGCAAACTGCCCGGGCAGGCACTGCTCGTTAAAATCAAAGGGCAGTCTCACCGTGAGCTTGTATATCCCTTCCGCGATGCGGTTATTGGACAGTATTCTGCACTCTGTCTCTCTCATGCTCCCGCTCCCTCCCCGATTTTGCTTATTCCGGCTTTGCGGCATATCGCCTCATGCAGAGCAGCCTGCATACTCTGCGCCTCACTGCGCGCAGCCTGCGCCGGAGTCTGACCGGCGTAAGCGGGGTTCTTATACGCGCACAGTATGCTTCTGGAGGCATTTACCACTCCGCCCAGTCCGGATCTGTCAAAGCATCCCGCCGCTCCATCCGCGCTGCCCCCCTGCGCTCCGTAGCCCGGTATAAGGAAGAACACGCTTTTGATCCTCTCGCGCAGCCCGGCGCCCTGCTCCGGATAAGTGGCTCCCACCACCGCACCCAGTGAGGAATATCCGTATTTTCCGATGTGCCCTCTGCCCCACTGCTGCACCATGTCCGCCATCTGCTCATACACTCTCTTGCCCGATTCCAGCATCATGTCCTGCAGCTCTCCCGATGACGCATTGGAGGTCTTTACCAGTATAAACGCCGTCTTTCCGTTTGCAAAGCATTTATCGGCAAAGGGCTTTATGCCGTCGCTGCCCAGGTATCCGTTAACGGTAACCGAATCTGCCGGGAATGCAAGGCCGCTCCCGCCGTTTAATGCAGTCTGCCCCAGATATGCCGCGGCATAGGCCTCCGCAGTGGCGCCTATATCGTTGCGCTTGATATCGGCTATGACATACAGTCCTTTCTTCTCCGCATACCGTGCGGTATCGTAAAATGCCTTCATGCCGTGCACACCGTACATCTCATAGTAAGCCACCTGTATTTTCACCGCCGGCACTATATCGCACACCGCGTCCAGAATAAGCCTGTTATACTCAAATATCGCTTTTGCCGCGGATTCCATGCTGTCTCCGCGCTCGCCGAAGGCCTCCGCCGTCTCCGGGGGAATGTACTCAAAACGGGTGTCCAGTCCGACGCAGGTCGGGTTCTGCTTTTGAATAATCTTTTCTATCAATCTGTCCATAATCTCACTCCGTGTGCGGGCTCAGCCCGCCTGATATTCCTGTTGTGCCAGCATTCCCTTATATGCCTATGCCGCAAATCAGGCCTCATATACAATCTGCCCGTTATAAACCGTGCATACTATACCGGCATAAACCTTCACTCCGTCAAAGGGGGTATTCTTGCCCTTGCTTACAAAGGAAGCCGCATCTATCACGCTTTCCCTGCCGCAATCCGCAACGGTCAGCTTTGCCGGCGCGCCCTCGCGTATTCCCTTGCCCTGCAGGTGCACCACCGAGTCCGGCGCGCTGGTGTAAAGCCGCACCAGCTCCGAAAGTGGCATAAGCCCCGTCTTTACCAGAGCGGTGTAGCTCAGCGCAAAGGAGGTCTCTATACCGGAGATCCCGCTCAGCGCAGTATTGTATTCCACCAGCTTTTCATCAATGTGATGCGGCGCATGGTCGCTGGCAATGCAGTCTATGCTGCCATCCAGCAGCCCCTGTATCACCGCCAGCCTGTCCTGCTCGCTGCGCAGCGGCGGGTTGACCTTGCTCATGGCATCATAATTCTGTACTATGCTGTCGTTTGCAAATATATAATGCGGACAGGTCTCCGCAGTCACCCTTACGCCGCGTTTTTTGGCCTGTCTTATGCACTCCACCGACTGTGCGCAGGAAACATGGGCGATATGAACGAAGGTATCCAGCAGCTCCGCTAACATGATCTCCCGCTGCACCATAAGCGCCTCCGCCGTCCACGGCACTCCCTTGAGCCCTATGACTGCGCTGCGCACTCCCTCATTCATAACCCCGCCGTCTGCCAGCAGCCTGTCCTCACAGTGGGAAATGATAAGGGCGTCAAACGCCTTGGCGTACTGCATGGCAAGGCGCATCATTCTGCTGCTCTCCACCGGTCTGCCGTCATCGGAAAACGCTATCGCGCCCGCTTTTTTCAGCTCTCCCATCTCGGTAAGCTCCTCTCCCGCAAGACCCTTGGTTATCGCCGCTATGGGATGCACGTCGCACGGAGCCTGCTCCGCCTTTTTAAGGATGTAAGATATCACGGCCTCACTGTCGGCAGTGGGCTTGGTATTGGGCATACAGCACACATCGCCGAAGCCGCCTGCTGCCGCTGCCGCACAGCCCGAAGCTATGTCCTCCTTATACTCCTGCCCCGGCTCCCTCAGGTGCACATGGATATCGGTAAAGGAAGGGAAAACATATTTTCCCTCAGCGTCAATTACCCGGTCGGCGCCTTCATTTATTTCCTGCTCCACCCGGGCAATGACCCCGTCCTGCACAAGCACATCCAGCTTTTGCTCTATATTGTTGTACGGACAAATAACGGTTCCGCCTTTTATAAGTATTTTCATTTCCGTGCCTCCGTTTAATGTTGTTCAGGGCTTGTTTCCGCCCGCTTATTCCGACCTTCTGCGCGCCAGCAGATGCAGCATGGCCATCCTTACCGCCACGCCGTTCTGCACCTGATTGCACACCACGCTCTGCCTTCCGTCCGCTATAAACGAGGATATCTCGGTTCCCCGGTTCATGGGGCCGGGATGCATTACAATGGCGTCCGGCTTTGCAAGGGCAAGCTTCTTTTGATCCAGTCCGAAAAAGTCAAAATATTCCCGCACCGACGGAAACAGTCCGGCCTGCTGACGCTCCTTCTGAATGCGCAGACACATGACCGCATCGGCATCCCGCACTGCCTCCTCCACATCGTATGTCACCTTAAAGCCGGTCTTGTCCATGTGAAGCGGCATAAGAGTAGGCGGAGAGGCCAGCACTACCTCCGCCCCCATCTTGCTCAGTCCCCACATATTGCTGCGCGCCACCCTGGAATGATAAACATCCCCTATTATGGCAACCTTCAGCCCCTCAATGCGTCCCTTATGCTCCTTTATCGTAAACATATCCAGTAAAGCCTGAGAGGGATGCTCGTTCATACCGTCGCCGGCATTTATGACAGAGGCATTCACATGCCTGCTCAGCAGCGCCGGCGCTCCGCTCATGGGGTGCCGGATTATAATGATATCCGTGCCCATCATGTCCAGCGTGCGCCCCGTGTCCAGCAGCGTTTCCCCCTTGGCCACCGAGGAGGCCGACGCCGATATATTGGCGGACGCCGCGCTCATATATTTGCTTGCCAGCTCAAAGGACATCCGGGTTCTGGTGGAGTTTTCATAAAAAAGCGTAACCACCGATTTCCCCTGCAGGTTGGGCGCTTTCTTGTTTCCCGATACCACTATGTTTTTCATAAACTCCGCCGTGCGCAGTATCTCCTGTATTTCCTCTGCCGATAAATCGTTCATACTTACTATGTCTTTGTTTTTTAGCATTTTTCTCCTCCGGTTTCATCAAAAGGCCTCGGCCCGCACCCGCAGCTTATGCTCCGGCTGCTTCTCGGTATTTAACCTCATTCTGAAGCGGCGGCAGCCGCAGCGCCGCCGCATTGCAAAAACCCGCGCTATTTTGCGGAAATGATTACGTTCTGCTCGCCGTCAAACTCCCTGACCTGCACATGCACTATCTCATCCAGCGAGGTCGGTATGTTTTTCCCCACATAGTCCGCTCTTATGGGCAGCTCCCTGTGTCCGCGGTCCACAAGCACCGCAAGCTGGATAAGCCTTGGGCGCCCGCAGTCCATCACCGCATCTATCGCCGCGCGCGCCGTCCTGCCGGTAAAGATAACATCGTCCACCAGCACTATTTTCTTACCCATTATGGAAAACGGTATGTCTGTGCCGTTTATCGTGGGCACATCGGACAGCATGGATAAATCATCCCTGTAAAGCGTTATATCCAGTATGCCGAAGGGTATTTTTACCCCCTCCGCCTGCTCCATTTTGCTTGCTATCATGCGCGCCAGAGGCACTCCTCTGCGCTGTATTCCTATGACTGCCAGCTCCTCCGCACCCTTGTTTTTCTCAATTATCTCATGCGATATCCTGGTGATCGCGCGATTGACCGCGTCCTCATCCATAAGGCAGGCCTTCACATTCTCGATTTTGCTCACAACATAACCTCCCATATAAAAAAATGCCCCGTCAGACATGACAAGGCATAAATAAACGCTATTGATACTCGCCTTATCAGTCTCTCTGTACCGATTTAAAGGTCTCAATCTTTTTTGATTATAGCATATAAAAAAGGTATTGTAAACGTTTTTATTGTTTTTTTGAGCTGTTTTTGATGTTCTCCAGTACGGCGACTACAGACTTGAAATCCTCCGGCGGCTCCGCGGTAAAGGTCATTCTCTCTCCGCTTGACGGGTGTGTTATCTCAAGACGCGCCGAATGCAGCAGCTGCCCTTCCAGCTTAAAACGCTGTTTTTCATATCCGTATAGCTTATCCCCCAGGCACGGATGCCCTATATGCGCCATATGCACTCGTATCTGATGCGTCCTGCCCGTATGCAGCACGCACCTGACAAACGTCGCCGTGCCCAACCTCTCCAGCACCTCGCAGTCTGTTACCGCCTCTCTGCCGTGCGCCGACACGGTGATCTTTTTCCTGTCCCGCTCGCTCCTTGCAAGGGGCGCGTTTATCTGCACAAAATCCTTTTTGATGTTGCCCTCGACAAGAGCCAGATACTCCTTGCGGCAGGTGCGCTCCTTGAACTGGCGCGCAAGCTCGCGGTGCGCCGTATCGTTTTTTGCAACGATGATCAGCCCCGTGGTGTCCTTGTCCAGCCTGTGCACTATCCCCGGTCGAAGCTCACCGTTGATTCCGGACAGCCCGTCCAGGCAAAACAGCAGAGCGTTGACCAGTGTGCCGCTTTCATGGCCGGCGCTGGGGTGTACCACCATCCCCCGTGCCTTGTTTATCACGGCAATATCGGCGTCCTGATAAACGATATCCACCGGTATATCCTGAGGCTGCAGCTCAACGCTCCGTGCAGGCGGCAGCTCGATATCAATGATATCCCCCGGCTTTATGCGGTCGCTCTTTTTGCACGCTCCGCCGTTAAGCCGTATCAGACCCTTTTGTATCAGGTTCACCGCCGCGCTGCGCGATATATCCGGCTCATCCAGCCCGGCTATGTATGCGTCCAGCCTTTCCCCGACGCAATTTTCGTCGCACAGTATCTCAAAGCTGCTCATCGCTGCCGCCGTCCGTCTGCCCTGTTCCCGGCTCGCCGCTGTCCGCCTGCGGTTCTCCGCTGCGCTTTGTATGCTTTTCGTGGATAAAGATAATATATATCCCCATAAGAATTGTGCCTATCACCAGGCATGAATCCGCAATATTAAAGGTGGCAAAGGGTATATTGACATAAATAAAATCGCGCACATAGCCCAGAAAAGCCCTGTCTATCAGGTTGCCCACCGCCCCCGAGAGCATAAGCCCGGAGGAAATCTTGAGCAACATGTGCTTGTTGGGGGTTTTAATAAGCCACCAGATAAAAATTCCGCACACTATTATTGTAAGGGGGATAAATATCCATCTGGCTCCCTGCATTATTCCGAACGCGGCTCCTTCGTTTTGCTGATAGCTGAAATACAGAACATCGTCTATTATGGGTATGCCTCCCGATACCGGGTCCGTCACGGCTACTCCGCCGAAGGCGTTTACAATAAGTATTTTGGAAACCTGATCGATGATAAGAAAAATCACCGCAATCAAAGATATAACAACCATAAAACCGTCCCTTCCCGCGCCCGAGCGGAACGCCGACGCCATCCGCAGCCCGCCGCAAAGACCCGCATATCCCGCAGCCGGCGCCTCCGGCACTTATTCCGCAGTAAGCCCGGTGATAAAATCGTTTTACTGATTATAACATAACAAAGCGGTATTGAAAAGCATCAGGTGTATTTTTCCGCCGTGCGAATGAAATATTTTACCAGTCTGTCCACAAGCGGCACTCCGTTGTCCGCCAAAAAAGCCAGAAGCGCTATGATTGCCGCGCTCAGCAGCCAGAAGCCTATCGCGCTGCCCATCCCGCGCATAATACCTGCAAGAAAATTGCTCCTTATTATTCTTTTTCTGTCGGTGAGGTAATACACATAGTCGTTTAACGCTCTAACCGCCAACAGCTTTGCTCTTCTTGGATTCCGTCCCGTTTTATTCATGCTTTTATTTTCCCCGCAAGCGGCAAAAATATAAACGGTATTCAAACGGTTTTGCTTATTTTACACGTAAGCCCTGCGCCCGGATATTATCATAACGCGTAAACTCCAGCCCTGCGTCCGGATGCCGGGTTGCTTCTCCGCTCCGCCGGTCTTTAACCCAATCGGCACACATTACTGCCCCCTCCAATACAAAAAGGGCCGCATTCACGCAGCCCTTATGTATATCGTCCCGGCATTTTAGCCCGGCAAAACACGCACGCATCCGGTAAAACGCGGGCGCGCGCCGCACCTGCCGCGCAGTGTCAGCCCTCTTTTATAAGATACTCAAGGTTTGCAAGCTGAGCTTCCAGTATGTATCTTATCCGCTTTATTGTCTGTTCCTCTTCCTGTCTGAGCAGCACAACGCGGTTTTTCTGTATTTCGGTTGCCTGTCCGCTTTCGCGTATGATATCCTGGGCGTCGCGGTTAGCCTTATCTATTATCTCCCTGCGCAGGTTGGACGCCTCCAGCAAGGACTGCTCTATGGCGTTTTCCCGGCTCTTATAGCTCTCAATGAGGGCTCTTTGGGAGTCGTTTTCCGTCCGGAGCTGCCGGTTTTCCTTCTGCAGGCTGTCCAGCTCCCCGGCTATTCTGTCAATAAACTTGTCCACCTGTTCCGCGTTATAGCCTTTTTTTGACCTGTCAAACACTACGGAATTTATTTCTTCCACCGTTATGGCCATACACTACCTCCCCGATAGGCTCCTATCTCCTCCTGGTCTCGTCCACGCTGTAGAAATCGTCCGCCGGCACATTGTCCGCATCCTCGTCATCCGGCTTTTCGATCCTGGTGTCATTTGATGCAAACAGATATATACCCTTGGAGATCTTTATTACCTGGCATTCCAGCGCAAAAGCCGCGCCGCTCATAAAATCCAGGATACGCTGTGCCTCGGTTTTTTCCACTGTGTCCAGCTTAATGATTATCTGCTTATTCTGCTTTAACTGCAGCACAAGGCTCTGTGACTCGGGATAAGACGCAGGCGCATGTATCACCATGGTTTTTCCCGGCGCCGAGGCCCCGCCCCGTATAGCGGAAAGGCGGCTCCTGCTCTGACGCACCGAGTATGTATCTCCGCTGTCCCCGGAATCCGCTTCGTCCAGAACCTCGCGCTTCTGTCCGTATCTTGAGGCAGAATACCTCTGGCTACGCTCCGAAGAAGCGGTGCTGCGCGCGGTTTCCCTTGACGAGCGCGGCTTTATCTCCTCTGCATCGTCCTTAAAATCATCCTCAAAATAATCATCCTCAAAGCTGTCCTGATTTTCTTTGGGAGAAACGCCTATGATCTCCAGTGCCTTTGTGAATTTGCTCATAAAAACCTCCGGTAATTATATTTTTTCTCTTTTTCCGAACAACGCCGTACCCAGCCGTATTTCCGTTGCTCCTTCCAGAATGGCCTCATAATAATCGCTGCTCATGCCCATTGACAGCCGGTCGGCATCGGGATGCCTGTCCCTTACCCGGCAGTACAGGCCGTAAACCTGCGCAAATACGCCGCGCCGCGCCTCCGCCGGAATATCAAGCGGAGCAACAGCCATAAGGCCCTTGAGCCTCAGCCCGCCGTAGGCTCCCAGTCTGTCGCAGAAGTCCACTACCCCAGCGGGCTCCACGCCTCCGCGGTCCGGGTTTCCGGTAAGATTGACCTCCACCAGCACATCCATTACCCTGCCCTTTGCACCGGCCCTTTTATCTATCTCCTCCGCCAGCGCCGTCCTGTCCAGCGACTGAATGCAGCTTACCCTGTCTATCGTGTATTTTACCTTATTTGTCTGCAATTGTCCAACGACTTGTATGTCGAAACAGGAATTGATTTTATCATATTTGTCTACCAGTTCCTGAATCCTGTTTTCCCCTATTGTATCTATCCCCACCGTAAGCAGCCGGTCTATTTCCTCGGGAGTCCTGGTTTTGGTTATCCCGATTATCTTTACATTATCCTTCCGCCCCGATAGCGCAATGGCGTCCTCCATTCTCTGCCTTACAACCGCGTAGTTTTCCGCCAGTGTCAAATTCAAAGCCTCCCGTCAGCAAAAGTCTATTTTGAATAAATCACGGTATCATGCAAAAGCATATTTTCCTCTACCGGCTCCACCACGGCAGTATCGCCGGAAACCGCAATCACCCTGACTCCTACCTCCGCCTTTTCTCCGCCGACCTGCGCAAGCACATACTCCCCCTCCGGTCCGCTCTTTACATAGTCGGCCGGCACCGTAAGCCCGGAGATAAGCGGCGACTGCGAAATATTGACTATCCGGTGCTCCAGAAAATCCCCCACCCGGCACTCAAGGCGGATAACCACCGCCTTTTCTCCGGTACCGTTTACCGAAACAACGGTTCCCTGCAGAGCCTCATTGGAAACATCGGTATACAGCGTCACTGTTCTTCCGGGCTGGATATCCCCCGTCATAACCGCCGCTGCATATATATACTCCTCCGATATTATACGCACGGTAAAGTCATTGCTGTTATTTATGTTTTTATAAATGCTTTTTTGTGCCAGCAGCTTTTTTATATCGGATGCCGTAAGAGAAGCCGCGGTGCTTACATTTATATTGTCGTACGCTTCATTGTCATACCAGCTGACATAGCCGTTGCCGGCCGCCCGTATCGGCTGTATCCAGTCGTTGAGCGCCTCCAGACGCTCCGACTCCTCATCGTACAGGGACTGCAGATACTCGTCCGCGGGGTAATTGCTGCGTATATACTCCTGCCTGGCCGCCAGCACCTCGGAAAGGCGTTTGTTGACCGTTATATAATCATTGGACGCCGAATCAAAATTCTGAAGCTCGGTCAGCACCGTATCTATTTCAATGGCGTACTGGTTAAGCTCATTCTGATATATATCCTTAAGAAAGACCTCGTTCTGATACGCAACAATGTTCTGCCTGAGATTTACATAAGCCTCAAAAGCCGAGGCAACATATCCTTTTTTATAATACTGCCCGATTATCTGCTCGGCCTGTACCTCGCTGTTATTGGGCACATCAAAGATGATTCTCTCGTTATCCGGCAGTTCTATCTGCGCCTCGCTGAATATCACTATTGCGTTTGTTATCTGTCCGTCCGATATAGTCCCGTAAGATGCGTGAACACTCCGCGGAACGGTCAAAAATAAAACCGTCCCGGCAATAAGAACAGTCAGCACTGCAAGGATCACAAAGAATCTGGGGCTGAATCGTTTTTTTCTTCCGTAAGATGTTCCGGCGCGCATGGCACTTCCTCCGTCTGCTTAATAATATACTACAAAACCGGTTTATAATCAATACAAAAATATGCGCGCCGAAAAAAATAAAATATTCTCTGATTAAAAGACGGTTTTCTGTTGACAATCCGCGCTCCTGATGCTATAATCTCACTCGTTAAATATTTCTGGGTGTGGCGCAGTTTGGTAGCGTGCTTGAATGGGGTTCAAGAGGCCGAAGGTTCGAATCCTTTCACCCAGACCACGTCGTCGCGAATTATGTATCGTTCGCGACGACTTTTCTTTTGAAAAGTCATCGGCTCACTCACGCCGTCGCTCCTCCTTTCCGCAAAAAGTCACGCTTGCTGCGGCTGTTCGCTTGTAAACGCTCTCACAACGCCTCCGCAGCGCTACCAACTTTTT
>JAQXIQ010000058.1 GCA_029007865.1 Bacillota bacterium | reverse complement strand
TTGAGCATGGTGGCGGTTGCGGCCTCTGCCGGAGCAGGCATTTCATCGTCCGGGATAAAATCTCCCAGATGACTGTCCTCCTCCTCGCCGATAGGTGTCTCCAGCGACACCGGTTCCTGTGCTATCTTCATTATCTCGCGAACCTTTTCCACCGAGACTCCCATTTCCTTGGCTATCTCGTCGGGCTGAGGATCCCGCCCCAGCTCCTGCACAAGCTGACGCTTTACCCTGGAGAGCTTGTTTATGGTTTCCACCATGTGTACCGGTATGCGTATTGTTCTGGCCTGATCCGCAATTGCCCTTGTTATTGCCTGGCGTATCCACCAGGTAGCGTATGTTGAGAATTTATACCCCTTGGTATAATCGAACTTCTCCACCGCCTTTATCAGGCCCATATTGCCCTCCTGGATAAGGTCAAGGAACAGCATGCCGCGCCCGACATAGCGCTTGGCTATGCTGACTACCAGCCTGAGATTGGCCTCGGTGAGCTCCTTGCGGGCGGAATCGTCTCCGGAGGCTATGGCGGAGGCGATGCGTATCTCCTCATCCGTGGTAAGCAGCGGTATCCTGCCCATTTCTTTAAGGTACATCCGCACCGGGTCGTCTATCGCCACAGAGTCGGACAGGGCAAGCAGCGAGGGATTGGAGGCTGATATCTCCTCAATGATGTTGTCAAGGTCGGGCAGCGCATCGCTGACCACCTTGAACCCGTTTTTCTCCAGAAGGTCATAAATGGCCTCGGTTATCTCCAGATCGTATTCGATATCGTCAAACATATCGATAACTTCGGAATAGGTCAGGGTATTTTTAATGCTGCCCGACACCATTTTGTCGTGGAGCTCCTCCACGCGCCGGATTATCTCCGGAGATAAAATAATGTTGTTGCTTGTGTTTTCCGACATTCGCTGTCCTCCTATGTATGAGTTGTTAAACTTATTCAAAACCTTCCGCCGCAGCCAAAGCGCGCCGCTTCATAACACGGCGTTACTGAGCGTCCAGTCTGATTTTTTTAATTTGGGCATCCAGCTCTCCCATGTGCTTTACAAGCTGTCTGAGCTGTTCCTCATCAAGATACAGCTCCTGGCGCACATACCTGTCAAGCCGCTGCTTGTCCGCCTCTCGTTTTCGCAACAGTCTGTCCTTTTTAAGCGTGAGTATGCACTGCCGGAAATATGTCCGCGGCTCTACAAACTGCATTTCCTCAAAGAAAATCGCGCCAATTTCCTTGCTCTTTTCGGCATCCTCAACATATATCATGCTCAACTCCTGCTGAGTAATCCTCTGTTTTTCGCGCCCGGCCTCGGTAAGCATCAAAAGCAGCTCCCGCCTGAACCCGGGCTCAAAGTACTGCTCCAGCTGCTCCTTGGCGGCAATTTCGCAAAGCGACGGATACTCGCACAGCAGGCGCAGCAGCATTCTCTGAACAAGCTGCGCCGAATCCCCGGTGCTTTCCTTTTTTATCTGCTGAGGAAGCACTACCTCCTGGGTAAGGCTTACGGCCTCCTGAGTCTGGCTCTTGCCGATATTCCTGTAGAGCGCCTCCAGCGAATATCCCGTTGCGCTGCTGATGCGGCGAAGGTACATTTCCAGCTCTATGGTGTCAAAAGAATACTTTGACGCAAGCTGGGACGCGTTATACGCCGCCCTTGCCTTATCCTCGTCGCTGTCAGCCTGTTTTGCAAGCTCCTGATTTATCAGGTAATCCGCGCCCCACTGGGCGGAATTCATGGCGTCACTGTAGGCCTGCGGCCCATAGTCCCGCATATATTCATCCGGGTCCTTGCCGTCCTTTAACGCTATGACCTTTGCTTTTATCTTTTCCTGCCGGGTTATCTCTATGGCCTTATGGGTTGCGCTTACCCCGGCGCGGTCGCCGTCGTAGGAAATATATATCTCCGGGCAGTACCTGTGCAGCAGCTTGACCTGGTCCCGCGTAAGGGCGGTGCCCAGTGAAGCCACGGCGTAGTCAAAGCCGTTTATGTTAAGGGCAATGACATCCATGTAGCCCTCGCACAGAATGGCCCTTTTACTGCCGTTCTTTTTGATGATGTTTATACCGTAGAGGTTCTTCCGCTTGTTGAACACCGGAGTGTCCCCGGTATTGAGGTATTTGGGCTCGGATTTATCCATGACCCGTCCGCCGAAGGCAATAACATCGCCGTAGGTGTTTATTATGGGAAACATAATGCGGTTGCGGAAAAAGTCACGCAGCCCGCGGTCCGACATCACGCTCAGCCCCACCTCCATCAGCTCTCCGGCGTCGCAGCCCTTCTGCTTGAGGCACTGCGTAAGGGCATCGTAATCATTGGGCGCATAGCCCAGACCGAAGCGCCTGATATGTCCGTCGCTGAGCCCCCGGCCGCGCAGATAGGCAAGTGCCTCCGCGCCCTCCGGAGTATAGAGCATATCATGATAGTAATGTGCCGCCAGCCTGTTGGCCTGAAGCAGCCGCTGCTTCTTTTCCTTGCCGATGCCCTTTTCGCCGTCGCCCTCCGGCAAGGCCATACCGGCTCTTTCGGCAAGTATGCGGACGCTCTGGCAGAAGTCGACATTTTCCATCTTCATTATAAACCCAAAGACGTTGCCGCTTTCATGACAGCCGAAGCAGTAATAAAGCTGTTTATCCGCGCTTACCGAAAAGGAGGGCGTCTTTTCCCTGTGAAAGGGACAAAGGCCGACAAAACCCGACCTGCCCGAACCCTTCAGCGTGACATAGTCGCTTATGACATCCACTATATCCACCCTGTCGGCAAGTTCATCCAGAAAAGACTGCGGAAACCTTGGCATTAAACACATCACCTCAAACGATACTTAATAAATATTCGCCGCAAAAGGTTTTTTTCCTGCTGTAAAATGCCGTTATTTGCCCCATTCTGTCGGAACAAACAGATTGATATATTCGTTTATGGCGTATCTGTCCGTCATACCGGCTATATAGTCGCATACAAGCTGCTGGCGGCTGTCACCTGCAAAGGCCTCGGAGTCGATATCCACGGGCAGTCTGTCAAAATGCTCCATATAATAGGCAAACAGCCTCCTTACGGTCTCCTCCGCCTTGAGCTCCTCCTTTTTGGCCTCGCTTTTAAGGCTGTAAATGTTTTCAAACATAAAGCTGCGGAGCTGCCCCATGACGCCGTCTATCTCCGGGGACATACGGATATCGTCGCTGTCCATGCTGTTAATTATGACATCCCGTATCAGCGTATCTATCCGCTTGCCGTGGGTTTCGCCCAGGCACTGCCTGATGCTTAGCGGCAGATCCTGCTGAGTAATAATACCCGCCCTGAGGGCGTCGTCTATATCGTGATTTATATATGCTATCCTGTCCGCAATATGTACTATGCGCCCCTCCAGGGTATCGGCACGCCGCTGCCCGGAATGGCACAGTATGCCCTGCCGCACCTCGTATGTCAGGTTAAGCGGTTCCAGAATGTCCACCACGCGCAGGCTTTGCCGATTATGTGTAAAGCCGCCGTCCATGACGCTGTTGAGCACCCGCTCGCCCGCATGACCGAAGGGAGTATGCCCAAGGTCGTGCCCCAGCGCAATGGCCTCGGTGAGATCCTCGTTCAGGCGCAGGCTCCGCGCAATGGTGCGCGCCACCTGGCTTACCTCCAGGGTATGGGTTAAGCGCGTACGGTAATGGTCGCCATTGGGTGAAAGAAACACCTGTGTTTTATGCTTCAGGCGCCGGAAGCTCTTACAGTGTATGATCCTGTCTCTGTCGCGCTGAAATTCCGTGCGCAGGTCGCACGGCTCAATGGGCTTCTGTCTGCCCTGAGTCCTGCTGCTGAGCATGGCAAACGGACTGAGATGCTGCTGCTCAAATTCCTCAATCTGCTGTCTTATGCTCATAATATCACCCCGTTTCTGCATATATATTCGCCGCTGCGCAGTAAAATCCTTTTTGCGCATCCGCAGCGCCCGAAAAACGGGCGGTACAAAGCAAAAAAGCCGCACATACGCGATGTGCGGCGCTGAATTTGTTATTTGTTGCGGCTTTGACGACGCGTTATTGCAGGCATATCAAAGTCGATATCGTCCTCCTGCTCCTCATTGTGCTTATTGCCGAAGGAGAAGAAGCCGGAACGGGTCGAGCGCTGCTCACGGGGAGCGGATTCGTACTCATAGTCGGAGCCGTCTTCAAAGGCGGCGTTCTGACTCTGACGGGTTCTGTCCCGCCTGGTCACCGCTGGCTCGCGGTCAAACTCGTCATAATTCCTGTCGCTTGCGGTCTGCGCGGTGCGCACGGGCTGAGACTGCGTCGGCTGCGGCTGGCTGTACCGCGGTGCATCGAACTCTTCATCCTCAAAGGTGGACTGAGTGCGCTGCTGACGCGGATACTGAGGCTCGGTGCCGAAGTTTGTCATCTCCAGGCCGTCATCATCATCCCCTGCCGGTCTCTCCTGCCTGCGCTCCTGCTGGCGCTCTGTTCTCCTGGGCTGATATGCCGGCTGGGTACTGCGCTCAAAGCCCGTAGCGATTATAGTGATGCGTATCTCGTCGTCCAGAGCCTCGTCGATTCCGGCGCCCATGATGATGTTGCACTCCGGATCCACCGCTTCATGGATGAGATATGCCGCCTCGTTTACCTCGGTCAGTGAAAGGCTGGCGCCGCCTGTAACGTTGAAGATCACTCCGCGAGCGCCCTCGATGGTGGTTTCCAGCAGAGGCGAAGCTATCGCCTTTTTGGCGGCGTCCACGGCGCGGTTTTCACCGGTTCCGGAGCCTATGCCCATATGAGCCACGCCTTTATCCTTCATGATGGTCTTGACATCGGCGAAGTCAAGATTTATAAGCGCCTGCTTGGTAATAAGGTCGGAAATACCGGAAACGCCCTGGCGCAGCACATCGTCCGCCTGGCGGAAGGCCTCGATTATGGAAGTGCCCTTGCCCACTACCTGCAGCAGCTTGTCGTTAGGTATTATTATCAGGCTGTCCACGCGGGACTTCAGCTCCGCTATGCCCTTTTCGGCGTTATTGGCGCGGATCTTGCCCTCAAACATAAACGGACGGGTCACCACGCCTACGGTGAGAATGCCCATTTCCTTGGCGATCTCCGCAACGCAGGGCGCCGCTCCGGTACCGGTGCCGCCGCCCATACCCGCGGTAACAAACACCATATCGGCACCCCTCAGCTGCTCGGCTATGTCCTCACGGCTCTCCTCGGCTGCCTTTTTACCTATCTCGGGATTTGCGCCCGCTCCGAGGCCCTTGGTTATTTTAGCGCCTATCTGAACCTTTTTATTGGCTCTTGAAACCTTCAGCGCCTGGTTATCCGTATTGATGGATATATATTCCACACCCTTGAGCCCGGAGGTAATCATCCTGTCCACGGCGTTATTGCCGGCTCCGCCAACACCGATTACCCGTATCTGTGCAAAATCGCCGGCGTCAAAATTAAATTCCATAATAGTCCTCCCGATTTATTTCTTGAATATTTGCTTGATCTGTTCCCAGACAGACGGTTTTTCCTCAATAAACTTGTCCATCATAAACTCCGTCACTCCCAGCGCCGCAGAATAGCAGGCGTTGTTGAGCTTGGTGCTGCGCGGCTGGATAACGGTGACGTTTCTCCCCAGAGCCTTCTGAGCAAACTCCCTTATACCCCGCATCTCGGCGGTGCCGCCCGTGATATAGGCCTCGACATATTCCGGTATTATACAGCCCGAAGCGGAAAGCTCCTTCTTGATAATGCCGCATATTTCGTAAACGCGGGCGTTGATGATCTCCTGTACCTGCGCCATGGGAAACCGGTAAAGCTGATAGGTTTCCCTGGCCATTATTTCATACCAGTCGTCCCTGCTGACGGAAAGCCCGTAAATGGCACGGCGCTTGAGCTGCTCGGCTATTTCATCCGGGATCCTGAGCGTTATGGCAAGGTCCTTTGTGATATGTATGCCGCCCAGCGGAACCGCGCAATGATAAAGTATCCCGTCGCTCTTGAAAACGGTAACGCTTGTCATGCGGTGCCCGATGTCGATAAGTATCGCGGTTTTATCCCTGACCTCGGCAGGTATAAAGGACACGCCCTGCGCAAGCACCGAGGCAATACAGCTTTCCACCTCGTATCCGTTTTTCTCCAGGTGCCCGGCTACCGAATCGGTAAAGGAGCGGTTGACCAGCACATAAGACACAAGGGCGCTGAGACGGTCCCCCATCATGTTGACCGGGTCCATCGTACGACGGTTTTCGTTTACGATGAAGTATATCGGGCAGCGGTGAGCCACAAGATAGTTTTTATACGCAGTAAAGCTCTCGCCGCGCTTGAACATAAGGTTGATGTCGTCCTCGGTGATTTTCCTCGGCCTGCCCAGACTTAGTCCCACCTTACGGCAGACTACCTCGGTAAAATCGGCCGGTACGCCGATGTTGACATACCTGACGCGCACCCCCGCCTGCTTCTGCGCCTCATGCAGCGCCGAAGCCACGACATATTTGATCTCCTTGGGTTCTACCCAGCCCTTTCTGGTATACCCCGAATATTCAATTGTCGCGGTGCCCAGAAGATTAAAGCCTTCGTATACACCGTTCTCCGCTATCGTACAGACTACCTTTGAGGTGCCGATTTCGATAGCTGCAGAAACTTGCCGCATTAAACCCAGCAGCCTCCAAACCCAATATACTTAAGCCAAGGTATATGTAAACTAAACCTTATTATATTATAACAAATACTTTAAAATAATAAAAGTATTTTTTGCGCTATATTGCGCTTTTTTCCGCCGTATTTTACAAAAAAAACGAAAATGCGGGCGGTTACTCCCCCTCATTTTCGACCCCGGCGGAAAAATAAATATTACCGGCAACCGATATATCCAGCGTTCCGGAGGTGTTGCCCTGCTCCACCACGGATTCCAGCGCCGCGCTCAGGCAGGATATTTTGCCCTGAAGCTGGGTGGGCATCCCCACTATAACCTTGAAGCCCTGCCTGAGCATAAGGGTTATATTGGTTTCCTCCGTCATATCTATGCTCCGCACCTGGGAGACAAAATCGTATTTGCGCAAACTGAGCATAAGCTCGTCGAAATCGCGCTGCTGCCTTTGATCAAGCGCCTCGGCCTTTTTGCCGCGCTGCGGGGGCGCGATATTAAAGCCCACCACCTGAATCAGGGCAGGGTCGTTGCTGCGCCCCTCCGACATTATAACCCCATTGTCAGCGGCATCATAATACTTGCCGTCATATTCAAACTGATACAGCGGCTCTCTTTCCTTTACCACGATCTCCACCCTGTTGGGCAGACCGCGTATAATATCGGTAACATCCAGATACGGATTGCTGTCCTCTATGCTGCTTTCCACGGCGTCCTCGTCCAGCTTAAAAATATTTATGCCGAACAGCTTGTCCGCGGCCGCGCTTTTTATATCCTCAAAATGGTAGCGCTCATCTCCGGAGACCGAAACCGAAGCGTCGGTTATGTCAAAGAAGGAGGAATTGACAAACACGGCAGCAGCTATAACCAGCACCAATGCCAAAAAGGCGAACAAACGCCCCTTGTGCTTGACTCTGTAACCGCCCCTTGACGAGCCGGTATTTGCATATCTTTCCCTTGACACTTTATCCTGAGTACCTCTGCCTGAATTACATAATCGCAATAATCGCAATAATCGCCCGCGCCATTGCCGCGCCGGGCTACTTGACCGCCCTTATCCTGCTTTCTCCGTCCCTCTGCTCTTCCTGCGGTTCCGCCGCGTTCTTTTTCCTTCTTGAATACCTGCTTATATTAAGCAATATCGTAGCCCCTGCCGAAAAGCACAGCAGCGATGACGTGCCGCGGCTTATAAACGGGAGAGTAACACCGGTTGAGGGTATGGTGTTGGTCACAACGGCAATGTTTACTATGGCCTGCAGCGCCACTATGGCGGTTATTCCCGAGGCCAGAAAGCAGCCGAAAGCGTCCGGCGCGTTAAGGGCTATTTTGACGGCAAAAATCACAAAAGCCGCATACAGCAGTATTACCGCAACCGCCCCGACAAAGCCGAATTCCTCGCCGATGATGGCGAAAATATAATCGGTATCCTTCATGGGCAGATAGGATATCTTCTGCTTGCTGTTGCCCAGTCCCACGCCGAAGAGACTGCCGTCCCCAAGCGCGTAGAGCGACTGCACAATCTGATATGAGGAGCCCTGCGGGTCTATCCACGGGTTCAGCCACGCCTGGAGCCTGCCGGCGCGCCAGTCGGTAAAGAGCATCATGTACGCGCCCGCTCCGGCCGCCAGCACCCCTATTCCGGCCGCCCAGTAAAGCTGAAGCCCCGAAATAAACGCCATTATTATGGCAGGAGCTATAATACATATCAGCGTTGTGGACAGATTGGGCTCCAGCACTATAAGCACAGCAAAGAACACGCTGGGCACAAAATAGCATATCCAGGTTTTTATGTTGCTGTACCAGTACCTGTTATGGGAGGCATAGTACGCCATGTATATTACCGCCACAAATTTGGCGATCTCGGAGGGCTGTATGGTGATGCCGCCTATCTCTATCCACCTGTGAGCGTCGTTTCTGGCGTCAAAGAGGAACACAAGGCACAGCAGCACAATGCAGACGCCCACCGCACCCAGCACAATGGGCTTGCGGTTGAGCCATCTGTAATCAAAAAGGCGGTTGCCCAGGACAATCATAAGAATGCACACCACTGCCACAACGGTGTGCTGAATGGCATTCTTATAGCCCTCGTATCCGCTCAGAACCGTGGTGGCATAGGTGCTGGAAAACACCATGACAACGCCTATCAGTATAAGCGTCACGGTAATAAGCAGCAGCGGGAAGCTGAGTCCTCCCTTAACGACATCGCTGCGCCTTTTGTTGCTCCTGTTTGACTTATGCGCCATCAGCCCTGCTCCTTGATCTGTCCGACTATCTGCTTGAACACTTCGCCCCTCTGCTCAAAATCCTTGAACATATCCCAGCTTGCGCACGCCGGGGACAGCAGAACGTTCCAGCCCGGCTCGGCATGCGAATAAGCCAGCATAACGGCATCGCGGAAGGTGTCGGCCGTGCAGTAATCGGTCACGCCGCACGCCTCCAGCGCCGCAGTGATCTTATCCTTGGTGGCGCCCAGCACCACCGTATACCGGATATAAGGGGTGTATTGCTTTATAAGCCCGTCAAAGCTGCCGCCCTTGTCGTATCCGCCCAGCAGCAGCACGGTGGGCGCCGTCATGGTCTGGATTGCCTTGACGGTGGAATCCGGATTTGTCCCCTTGGAATCGTTTATAAAGGTTACGCCCTTTACCGTGTCCACAGTTTCAATCCTGTGCTCCACGCCCTTAAAGCTCCTTAAAGTATATGCGCAGCTCTGGGCGCTTATTCCCATAAGCATTGCCGCCGCAACGGCCGCCATGGCGTTTTCCAGGTTGTGTCTGCCCTTTATATAGACCTCGCCCGCGGGGCAGATAACGGTGTTTACCGCGCCGTACTTAAAGACAATATTGCCATCCTTCAAAAACACGCCCTGCTCAAGCTCGCGCGCCGATGAGAAAAATACCGCCCTTGATTTAATCTTATCCGCCATTGCGCGCACGGTTTTGTCCTCATAGTTAAGGACAGCAAAATCGTCCCCGTTCTGGTTTTCAAAAACGCGCCGCTTGGCGGCTATATACCCGTCCATGCCGCCGTGACGGTCCAGGTGGTCAGGCGTTATATTCAGCAGCAGAGCGACGTGCGCATGAAAGGTATCTATGCACTGGAGCTGGTAGCTGCTTATTTCGGTCACCATGACGTGCTCCTTGGCGGCGTTTAGCGCCTTGGAGACATAAGGCACGCCTATATTGCCCACCACAAAGTTTTTCCTGCCGGCATCCTGAAACATCTGCCCCACAAGAGACGTGGTGGTGGTCTTGCCGTTTGTGCCCGTTATTGCCACTGTGGTGCCGCTGCACAGCCGGTACCCCAGCTCTATTTCGGTAAGCACGGGTATGCCTTTTTCCGCCGCGCTTTTAAGGGCGGGAATTGTCGGGGGTACGCTGGGGCTGATTACTATATAATCCACGCCCTCCAGCAGGCCGTCCGCCCTGCAGCCCAGCCGGAATTCGCACCTGCCCTTAAGCTCCTCCAGCCCGGTAAGCTCCTGTTCCGGTTTGCTGTCATTCAATATCACCCGGCAGTTCAGCTCAAGCAGGGTTTTTGCCGCCGCTATGCCGCTGCGTGCCATGCCGATTATCAGTACCGTTTTGTTTCTAAGCTCCATAATCTTTTGACCGTCCAAAAAAATTATTATTTCGTTTATGCCGTGCGCTCCCCGTTATTTGCCGTCAGACCCTGACTGCAAGCAGCGTGATAAGGCACAGTATTACGGTTACCAATACATACATTGATGTAACCTTTGTCTCATGGTTGCCCAGCAGCTCAAAGTGATGATGCAGCGGTGCCATTTTGAAGATGCGCTTTTTCCTCAGCTTATACGAGCCCACCTGCAGTATAACCGACACGCAGGAGGCCACCAGTACGCCGCAGGCGACCGGAACAAACAGCATCATGCGGGAAAACAACGCCATAGCGCTTATGGCTCCGCCCAGCAGCAGAGAGCCGGTATCCCCCATGAATATCCTTGCAGGATAAATATTATACCGCAAAAACGCTAACGTCGCACCCACCGTCAGGGCGCCGAACTTTGCAAGCCCGGAAAGCTGAGCCGCCAGAGCCTCGTCCTGCACGCTTACGCTTAAGAATACCGTTATTGCGGTAAAGGTAAACAGTATTACCGACATCACGCCGGAGGCCAGTCCGTCCAGACCGTCCGTAAGGTTTACCGCGTTGACCAGTGCAATGATCACAAACACCGCCACCGGGATATAAAACACACCAAGATCCAGCATGCGGTCGGTAAAAGGTATCATAATGCTGCTGCCGATATACGGACTCCTGTAGGCATAAACCGCCATGATCAGGGCTATGCCGAACTGTCCGATTATCTTCTGATATGCGCGCAGGCCCATGGAGCGCTTCTTGTATATCTTGATAAAATCGTCCAGAAAGCCCACCAGCCCGTACGCGGCGGCCGCCAGAGCAGCAATAAGCGATATTTCGGAAACCCCGAATATCGCCGCCGTTACCGCCATGGCAACAAAGATTATTATGCCCCCGATGGTGGGCGTGTTCTGCTTGGCCAGATGTGTTTTGGGGCCGTCGTCGCGCACCTGCTGTCCGAATTTGAGGCGCTTCATCAGCCGTATGACAACAGGGCCCGCCGCTATCCCCACCGCAAACGCCGCGAGCAGCGGCAGTATGTATTTTGCCAATCCTTCCATATACCCTCCGGAAAACTCTACTTTAGTGTATCTCTTATTTCCGCCACCGCCTCGCGGTCGCTGAAATGATGCTTTATCCCCTTTATCTCCTGATAATCCTCGTCGCCCTTGCCGGCGATAACGATTATATCATCCTTACGGGCATTCTGCATTGCATATTTTATGGCATTGTATCTGTTTTCGATCTTTGTATAGCTTGTATACCCCTCCGGTATACCGGCTTCTATCTGGTCAATGACGGAATCGGGGTTTTCAAACCTGGGGTTGTCGCTTGTAAGCACGCAGAAATCACTGTATTGTGCCGCTATTTTCCCCATTATGGGGCGTTTTTTTGTATCACGGTTGCCGCCGCAGCCGAACACCGCGATAAGCCTGCCCTTTTTATAGCCTGCCACCGTCTTTAATATGTTTTCCAGCCCGTCCGGCGTGTGAGCATAGTCAATAACTACGCTGAAGGGCAGCCCGTGCATATCGGGAAGCTCAAACCTGCCGGGAGTGCCGCTGTATTGCTTTAATGCCGCAACGGCGTCGTCTGCGGAAAAGCCGAAGGCCATCAGCGCGCCTATCGTGCCCAAAGCGTTGTAGACATTGAACATGCCGGTTATGCCCAGCTCCGCCTTGACCGTACCCTCCCCGGTGCAAAGCTCAAATTCGCAGCCGCGTGCGGTAAGCCGCACGTTACGCGCGCTTAAATCGGTGTCGCCCTCCACGGAATATGTAAGCAGCCTGCAGTCGGTGCTCCGGGCTATCTCAAGCCCCACGCCGTCGTCGGTATTGACTACGGCATAATTGCTCCGCAGCGCCGTAAAGAGCTTTTTCTTGGCGCCCGCATACACCTCCATGGTGCCGAAGAACTCCAGATGGTCCTGGGTAAGGTTGGTAAACACCGCCGCGTCGTAATAAATGTCCTCCACCTTGCGAAGATGCAGCGCCTGCGCCGTAACCTCCATAACCACAACCTCCACGCCGGCGTCCGCCAGCCGGGAGAGTATATACTGCAGCTCTATCGGGTCGGGCGTAGTGCTGGTGGAAATTGCTATCTCCAGCTTTTTATCCCCGGCATATATACCGGACGTGCCTATTACTCCTACCCGTTTGCCCCGGGTCTCCAGCGCGGTTTTAAGCATAAAGGTAATGCTGGTTTTGCCGTTGGTGCCCGTTACGCCGATAAAGCGCATTCTGCGCGCCGGATCGCCGTAAAAAGCGGCGGCGGCCAGCGACATGGCGCTGCGGGTATCCTTGACTTTTATCTGCAGTACGGGGTCGCACGTAAACTCCTCCACAAAGGCGGCAACTGCTCCGTTTTCCGCGGCGCTGCCGATATACCTGTGGCCGTCGTTAACCAGCCCCTTTATGGCAAAGAAAGCAGAGCCTTTACTGCATTTGCGGTTGTCCAGAGTAAGCGAGGATACGTCGACGTTGTCTATCTCGCCGTTTGTTTCGTAGACTTTTATGTTTTTTAACAGCTCTTTTAACAGCATAGCGCGCATCTCCTAATCCATAATGTCGGTATATGAATCCACGGCCTCTTCTCCCGTGACCATGATCTGCGTGTTTTTATATACCATGGTGCCCGCCGCGGGAATCTGGGCTATGATCTTGCCCTTGCCCTGAATCAGCATGCCGAGTCCCAGCTCCTTGAGCTTTTTTTCCGCCTCGGTGCAGCTCATTCCTCTGAGATTCGGCACCTGGATATCGGCAATCAGGTTCTTTTCGTCCTCCTGCACATTTACCGCCGGAACCTTGAGGTATTTTAATGTGCTCTCCATTATCAGCTTTGCATAAGGCGCCGCCACTACGCTGCCGTAATCGATGGCGACATCGGGCTCATCCACTATCACAAGCACGGCTATCTGCGGGTCGTCCGCAGGTGCAAAGCCAATAAAAGAGGCAATATGGGTATCCCTGACCACCACGCCGTCCTTGTACTTCTGTGCCGTTCCGGTTTTGCCGCCCACCCGGTAGCCGGGTATATAGGCATTCTTTCCGCTTCCGCCCGAAACAACGGCCTCCAGTATTTCCCTGACCGTCTCGCTGGTCTGCTGGGATATCACGTTCCGGACAACAACCGGCGCGTTCTCGGCCACGGTTTTGCCCTCATCGTCCACAAGCGCCTCCACAAGACGGGGCTGCATAAGGTTTCCGCCGTTGATGGCCGCGCAGAACGCCGTTATAAGCTGCAGAGGGGTTACGGCTATGGTCTGGCCGAAGGAAATACGTGCAAGGTCCACATTGCGGACATATTTCTGCGCCAGCACAAGTCCGCTCTGGTCGGCGGAGAAATCTATCCCGGTCTCGCTTCCGAAGCCGAAGGCTCTGATGTATTGATACAGCTTATCCGTGCCCAGCATCAGCCCCATCTGCATAAAGGCCGTGTTGCAGGAATTCTGCACCGCCTCGGTAAGCGTCTGCGAGCCGTGCGGCACGGTGCGCCAGCATTTTATCTTCTGTCCGTCCACCAACTGATAGCCCGGATCGTAGAAGGTGGAATCAAGAGTCACCTTGCCCTCCTGAAGCGCTGCGGCCAGCGTAATTACCTTGAAGGTGGAACCCGGCTCGTAAACATCCAGTATCGCGCTGTTGCGGGAAAGCTGCGACCAGGTTTCCCAGTCTCCGTTGGGCGGGTCGTTCAGGTCGTAATCCGGAAGGTTTACCATGGCAAGTATATTACCCGTATCCGGCTCCATGACGATGCAGGTCGCCTTTTTGGGCTGCTGCTCGGCAAAGCACTGCTTCATTGCGCTTTCGGCGAATTTCTGAATGTTATAATCCACCGTAAGTCTCAGATTAAGACCGTTGGTCGGGTCAATATAACGCTCCTCGCCTCCCGGTATCAGCGAGCCCCAGACATCGGCAGAGGAATATATCTTGCCGGTAAGCCCGCGCAGATATTTGTCATACTTAAGCTCCAGTCCGTCCCTGCCTGTACCGTCCACCGCAGTGCTGCCCAGCACCTGGGCAAGGGTGTTGCCCTTGGGATAGTAGCGCTTTTTATCGTCTATAAGCACAACGCCCTTATAAGGAAGCGCCTCCACCGCCTTTATCTCCTCGTCGGAGAGATGTCGCTTTACCGTCACCTCGGCGTAATTTGTTTTTACCATCTTGGAATATACGGCTTCCCTGTCCGCCCCGAGTATAGCCGAAAGGCTATCCGCCACCTCATTTGCAGTCCCCTCCTTGCTTATCACGGATGGCTTGACTATAAGGCTTTTGGATAACCCGCTCACGGCCAGCAATTCGCCGTTCTTATCGTATATCGAGCCTCTGGAGGCAGACACCACCGTAGTGGAGGTCCACTGCCCCAGCGCCCTGCGCTGAAGGTCCTCCGCCTGTACTATCTGCCACCTGAACAGCTGCGCTATCAGTACGACAAAGCAAATCATAAAAATACCGATAAAAACGCTTATCCTTCTTTTGTGGCTGTAACGGCGGATTCTTTCGGGCAATTCAGGCCCTCCTCTCCAGAGAGTTTAACCAGTCTAAAAACCTGTCTACTATATTATCATTTTTCGTTTCATCGGTCAAATCGGCCGCGGCGAAACCGGCTTCCGGCGTTATTACTATGTACTGCCCTTCCTCGGGAAAGGTCATATCGAGCTCCTGCCCGGCATACTGCATATACGCTCCGATATCCTCCATGGCGCTGAGCTGCTGCTTTGCGGTGTTTAGCTCGTCGGTGGCCTGGATTATGCTCTGCCCCATCTCCTGGATGCTGCGGTTGTTCTGATAAATTTCGGAATTGCGCATCACTACCGCAAAAGCCATCACGGCGGTGAGTACGACGCCCAGCATAAGCACGGCGCGGGAAGTCTTTTTGCCTGTTTCCGGCTGTTTTTGAGGCGCCGCCGGAGGCAGTACCCTGGGCCGCGGCTGCGGCTTGGGCTGCGGTCTTACGGCAGGCTCCTGCTCCGGATACGGTATGTACTGCGGCTGCAGCGCCGCGTTGGCGTCATAGCCGTATCTTACGGTATATCCGGTTTCTTCCTTTATTCTTCTGTTTCTTTCTTCTGCCATAAGATATTCATTCCTCTGATGATATATTACCTGATATCGCTATACCCGCTCGGCGCAGCGGAGCTTTGCGCTCTTGCTTCTGGGGTTATCCTGCATTTCCTTTTCTCCGGGAATTATCAGCTTGGAGACGCTTCTTAGCTTCTGCACCTTGCCGCAGGTGCATATCGGAGCCTTGGGCGGACAGGTGCACGGCTTTTCCAGGCTTCTTATGACCTGCTTTACTACCCGGTCCTCCAGCGAATGAAAGCTGATAACGCAGAGTCTGCCGCCCGGATTAAGACAGTCCACTATATCCCGCAGCGATTTTTCCAACAGTCCGATTTCGTTGTTGACCTCTATCCTTATCGCCTGAAAAGTCCTCTTTGCAGGGTGCGAGCCGGTCTTTCGCGCGCGCACCGGAATGGCTTTTTTGATAACGTTTACAAGTTCTCCGGTGGTCTGTATGGCACGCCGCTCCCGCTCCTCCACTATAAGCTGAGCTATCCGGGCAGCCCACTGTTCCTCTCCGTAATCCCGGATTATCCTGCAAAGCTCCTTTTGCGAATACTCGTTTACCACCTGATAAGCGCTGAGAAACTGGGTCGTATCCATCCTCATGTCCAGAGGTGCGTCATGCATATAGCTGAAGCCCCTCTCCGGGGTATCCAGCTGGTACGAGCTCACTCCCAGATCCAGCATGCAGCCGTCCAGACCTTCAACGCCCAGGTCGGAAAGTATCCGTTTTATATCGGAATAATTGGAGTGCACCAGCGTTACCTGTTCGGAATACGGCGCCAGTCTCTCTCCCGCCACGCTCAGCGCGTCCTGATCCCGGTCTATTCCTATAAGCTTTACGCTGTCTCCTCCCCGTCTGAGCAGCTCCAGGCTGTGTCCCGCTCCGCCCAGAGTGCAGTCGGCATAAATGCCGCCCGGCTTTATATTCATTAAATCCATCGTTTCGTGCAGCAGCACCGATGTATGGTTAAATTCCATTTTTACTTACCCCGCCGCTGTTGTGTTTTGCCCCGGCTACATTCCGCCGTCAGACCCGTCCCTCTTCCCTGACGGTTATGCGGGCCTGCAGCGTCTTTCTGGCCTCCGCGGATGAATAGTCGCGCTCGTTCCACAGGGCGCTGTCCCATATTTCAAAATAGTCGTAATTACCTATTATCACAAGCTCCTTGGTGAGCTTTGCATAGCTGCGCTGGCGTATGGGCAGCAGTACTCTGCCGGCAGAGTCAAAATCTCCCTCCACCGAATTGGCAAACAGACTGCGGCGGAAATTGACCACATCCATATCCAGCGTTCCCAGCTTTGTAACGTCCTTGGTGAGAGCCTCCCATGTCTCCTGGGGATAAACGCAGAGGCAGTTCTCTGTGCCCTGAGAAACAATAAAGCTCTCTCCCAGCAGCGCTCTGAACTTGGCGGGCAGACGCACGCGGCCCTTGTCGTCAATGGTGGCATCGTATGTACCCAGGAAGCCCTTCTGCAGCACGGCTCTTCACCCCCTTACATTACTTGTGGCTCTATTATATAATACATTCTGCCCACTTGCAACCACTTTTTAATTAAAAATCATGATTTTTTATGATTTTTGCCCACTTAATGACCACTTGGCGCCCATTTTAATGGCGCACGCCCATTGCGGCAGTCAAACTCCCGTTTTGCGCCGTAAAAAACATTGCGCCCGGAGCCTATCCGGCAAAACAAACGGGCGGCACTCCACCGGATATTGCCGCCCGCGCTTTAATTATTCCGTTATAGCCTGCCTTATCTTTTCCGTCCGGTCACTTCCGCCGAAGGCAGCAGCGATGCTCCGGCCCCGTCCGTTGCCGCCGGAGACGGGCTTTCGGACGCCGCCTGTGACGGACTCTCGGTTGAGCCCTGAGTGCCGTCCGTTATATGCGCCGTCGGCTTTTCCGTTATTACCGGAGCCGGCGTTGTGTGAAGCACCGTAGGCATCATGGAAGGCAGGACTTCGTTCCCGCTGCAAGCCGAGGCAAACGCAGCCAGGCTCAGAAGCAGGAGCAAAATAAAGACCTTTTTCATTTGATCATTCCTTTCTTGTTTTATACGCTGCTTAGTATTCCACAAAAAACCGAAATTATTGACGGAATTTTTTTATTGTAAAACGCGTCTTGGCAACAAAACGGTTGCTAAAAACAATTATTGTAGTATAATAAAGCAAATATTAAATTGCGCTTTTTATAATACCTACAATGGATCCGCTTGTCGGAAGCAGTCCCATGCGGGTCCCGAAAGGAATGGTTAAACAAATGTCAAATGTAATGGATACCCTGCGCGAACGCGGTTTTATCAAACAGGCTGTTTACGAGGATGACCTTTACGAGCTCCTTGGCAAGGAAAAGATAACCTTTTACGCCGGTTTTGACCCCACTGCGGACAGTCTGCACGTCGGTCACTTCCTGCTGGTGATGGCCATGGCTCACATGCAGCGCGCCGGCCACAGGGCGATAGTGCTGGTGGGCGGAGGCACCGCCGCGGTCGGAGACCCCAGCGGCCGCACCGATATGCGCCAGATGATGACGCGCCAGACCATAGACCACAATGTTGCCTGCTTCAAAAAACAGCTCAGCCGCTTTATCGACTTTGACGACGGAAAGGCCATAATTGTCAACAACGCGGACTGGCTGCTCAACCTAAACTATATCGATTTTCTGCGGGATATCGGCGTGCATTTTTCCGTCAACAAGATGCTCAGCGCCGAGTGCTTCAAAACCCGCATGGAAAAGGGTCTGTCCTTCCTGGAGTTCAACTATATGCTCATGCAGAGCTACGATTTTCTCTGTCTCAACCAGAAATACGGCTGCATACTGCAGATAGGCGGAGACGACCAGTGGTCCAATATGCTGGGCGGCGCCAACCTTATCCGCAAAAAGGAGCATAAGGACGCCTTCGCCCTGACCTTTACCCTGCTTACAAACAGCGAGGGCAAAAAGATGGGCAAAACCCAGGCCGGCGCGGTATGGCTGGACCCCAATAAAACCTCTCCCTACGATTTTTATCAATACTGGCGCAATATCGATGACGCCGATGTGGAAAAGTGCCTCAAGCTGCTGACCTTCCTGCCCCTTGATGAAATCGCCGAGCTTTGCGCCTTCCGCGACGAGCGCATAAACGCCGCAAAGCGCCGACTTGCCTACGAGGTGACCGCCATCGTGCACGGAAGCGAAGAAGCCGATAAGGCGCAGGCCGCAGCGGAAGCCGTTTTCGGAGGCGGAAGCATCGAGCAGATGCCCACCAGGGAATTAAGCGCCGCGGAGCTGGAGGGCATAAAAATCGCCGACCTGCTGCTTGCTGCCGGGATTACCAAGAGCAAGGGCGAAGGCAGACGGCTTATCGAGGGCGGCGGAATTTCCGTCAATAACCGAAAAATCACCGCAGTGGACGATGCCCTTGCGGCCTCGGATATTACCGACGGCGCCTTTATTATCCACAAGGGCAAAAAGACCCATCTGCGCATAACCGTCAAATAATGTGTGCCTCTCTTACAGTGCTGGGCGGCTCCGAGTTTGAATACACCGTTAACAAATCACGCTTTATATCGGTTACGGAGCATATAGAGTCAAAAGAAGATGCGTTAAACGTTATACAGCGCGAAAAAAGCCGTTTCCCCGACGCCACGCACCACTGCTGGGCGTATATTCTGGAGGAGAGCGGCACCGGCACCAAGTTCTCCGACGACGGAGAGCCGTCGGGTACGGCAGGTATGCCCATACTGAACGTAATGCAGAAGCAGGGGCTCTCCCATTGCATTACGGTGGTCACAAGGTATTTCGGTGGGATACTGCTGGGCGCCGGAGGACTGGTCCGCGCCTACACAAACAGCGCCGTGGGCAGCGTTTCCGCAGCCGGAACCGCATGTATCGAGCTGTGCGAAAGCTTCTGCGTCACCGTGTCATATCCGGTCTATGAACGGCTGCGCCCCGCGCTTGCGGCAGATAAGCGCATAATCGTTTCGGGCACTGACTATGCCTCCGGAGTAACGCTGCGGCTCTGCGTCAGGCAGTCCGATTTTGACGCCGTATGCAGGGAGCTTACCAGCTGCTGCAGCGGCAATCTGACCATGACGGAGCCCCGGCGGGAAAGCCGCTTATGGCCGCAGCAGCAGACCGACAATTAACAGGCAATTTTAAGCATTTATGCTTTATGAAAGGATGATACTTATGTTAATACAGAAAACCGCTTCTCCCAAAGCCAAACCGGCAGACGAATCCGCTTTGACTTTCGGCCGTGTTTTCACCGACCACATGCTTATGATCAACTATACCGAAGGCAAAGGCTGGCATGACGAAAGGATAGTCCCCTATCACAATCTGGACATGGACCCCGCCTGCATGGTACTGCATTACGGTCAGGCAATATTTGAGGGAATGAAGGCGTACAAGACCGCCGACGGAAGAGTGCTTATGTTCCGCCCATGGGACAATATCAACCGCATGAACAGGTCGGGCGCCCGTCTTTGCATTCCGCCCCTCCCCGTTGACAAGGTTGTGGACTGCATCAAGACTCTTGTAGAGGTGGACAAGGACTGGATACCCACCGCGCCCAATACCTCGCTTTACATCCGTCCCACCATCATCGCTACCGATGTGGCGCTGGGCGTGCACGCCTCCAAGACCTATCTGTTCTATGTCATACTCTCCCCCGTCGGCCCGTATTATAAAGAAGGCCTCAACCCCGTAAAGATATATGTCGAGGACGAATATGTCCGCGCCGTACGCGGAGGCACCGGCTTTACCAAGTGCGCAGGAAACTATGCCGCTTCCCTGATAGGCTCGGAGCGCGCAGAGCAGTTCGGATATTCCCAGGTGCTCTGGCTGGACGGCGTGGAGCGCAAGTATGCCGAAGAGGTCGGCTCCATGAATATGTTCTTCGTTATCAACAACGTGCTGGTAACTCCGCCGCTGGAGGGCAGCATTCTGGGCGGCATCACCCGCGATTCCGTAATCAAATATGCCCGTCACAAAGGGCTTGAGGTTCAGGAGCGCAAAGTCGCCATTGCAGAGGTCATGCAGGCCGCACGCACCGGTGAGCTCAACGAGGCCTTCGGTACCGGCACTGCCGCTGTCATCTCCCCTGTAGGTATGCTCCGCATGGACGATGAAGAAGTGGTTATCAACAACAACCAGATCGGCCCTGTGGCACACATGCTCTACGATGAGCTTACCGGAATACAGTACGGCCGCCTGGCGGATCCGTTTGGCTGGACAACAGAGGTAAAGTAAGCCTCTGTGCGGTATAGGCTCCGATATAGATAAACACGGGCGTCCCGGCATGGGGCGCCCTTTGTTTGTCCGCGTTATTTATCCTTTTCGCCGGATAATCTCTTTTTGCCTGCAAACAGCAGCGCACCGCAGCCCGCAACTGCCGCAAAAGCGTAAATAAAACCGGAATAATCCGCCGTCTGATTCTGCTCTGCGGCATACACAAAGCTAAAGACGTGCTGCGTCCATGTCCAGTCCGGACTAAGCGCGGCATTGTTTCCGGTAAGGGTCAGATAATAGGTTTTTCCCTCCTCCAGCTCCGAAGCGTCCAATTGATACACCGGGCCTCCGCCGTAAAACCCGCCGGCCAGCGTGCCCTGTCCAAGCTCGTCAACGCCCTCGGCTCCCCTGTATATCACCCAGAATCCGGCATCGCCCTGGGTTTCCAGGGTGGGCTTTTGAGTAAAAATCGCACCCCGGTAGCCATTGGGGGCATAATCGGATATAAAAGCGTCGCTGAAAGTCACCGTTACTATCCCGTTTTCCGTATCCGGAACAATGTCCGTTACCCAGCCGCTGCCCTCCACGGCGTTATAGGCAGACGCAGAAAGCGCACAGGCGCAAATAATGCAGACCGTAAGCAAACAAATAAAGAATTTTTTCATATATTTACTCCTTTCATACATTATTTTAACCTTGCGCGCGCAAATTATGTCTGTAAAAACATTTTGCTCCCGCCCAAAAAAGAAAAAGCCCCTTTGCCGAAGCAAAGGGGCCAAAACATCAGTACACTGCAACAGTTTTAATTATCTCTTCTTTGCGATTACCAGAGCGCCGCAGCCGGTTATGGCAGCAACAGCGTAAGCGATAACGGAAAGATCGGCGGTGTCCTGCTCACCATCCTGATTGGGAGCAGCGAAAACGAAATCAAACGCAGCGGTAGTGGCATCCCACTGTCCGGCAGCTGCATTTGCGCAACCCATAATGGTAACATAGTAGGTCTTGCCCTCTTCAAACTTCTCGCTGGTGAACTGGGCGGTTGTACCGGTGCAGGCATTGTTGCCTCCGATCAGCACCTCGGCAGTCAAATCGGGCTTACCGTTAGCGGGAGCCTGGCCCTCCGCTCCGCTGTAAACAGACCAGAAGCTGGGCTCGTCAAGAGCAAGCTGGGGATTTACAGAGAACACGGTAATCCTGTAACCGTTGGCGGAGTGAGCGGCAAAATCATCGGTTACCGTAACGGTGATGGTTTTGCTTTCAACATCGCAAGCAACGCTGCTGATCCACTGATCCTCAAACTCGCACTGATAAGCAAATGCGGAAACCGCCAACAGGCTTATCATGCATACCACTGCAAGAGAAACTAAGAACTTCTTCATTGTTTTAACCTCCGTAATTTTTTATTATTTTACCATATATTATCGCATAAGTCAATATGCAAAAATAGATTTTCATTTGTTTTCATTTCAAAATTTTGCCTGAATCATTCCGATACCGTCGTTCATTGTTTTTCGGGCAAAAAAAGACCTTCTGCGGGTTTGTTC
>JAQXIQ010000057.1 GCA_029007865.1 Bacillota bacterium | reverse complement strand
CGGCGGGGCTTGCACGCCGCTGCGAAATCGAGCTGGCTTATGCGATAGGGGTCGCGGAGCCGGTGAGCGTGCTGTGCGACACCTTCGGCACCGGAAGGGTAAGCGACGAAAAGCTGGCCGGGGCGATAAAACAGGTGTTTGACATGCGTCCCGCGGCAATCATCCGGGATCTGGGGCTGCGCCGTCCCATATATGCGCCCACGGCGGCATACGGACATTTCGGCAGATGCGATATAGCTCTGCCGTGGGAAAACTGCGATAAGTGTGAGCAGCTTGCGGAGCTTGTCTGATTGCCCGCATCTGCGCAGGATTTCGCTGCGCTGTTTTTCCGTCACAGGTATCTGCTTTGTACGGCCCGGTATTTTTGCCGGGCCGTGTTTATTGGATCGAGGGACGCGCAAGGACGTCGTCCCCTACGGGCGCGGGGTTTGCAAAAGGTTCACATTCGGAATATTGACATTGGAAAATTAAGGTAGTATAATGTATATAAATAATAATTAAGGAGAATGTTTTATGAAGACTAGACTTACAAGACTTTATACAAATAATATAATAGATCATATGAATTTTTATAATAGTGATACTGTTTATTTTGCTGTATCGATTGGCGTGGGGGGTTAACCATGAAAAAGTTATTAGTTTTAATAATGACGATGGTGTTGTGCATAGCAATTTGCGGTTGTGATGGACAAGAAGAGCCATTGGGTTTGGGGGCTTCAACACAAGAAATATTAAACAAAATAAGTGATAAGCCGTATAATGAGCTTATAACATATAATAGTTCTTCTGGTCAGTGGCATTCGTTTTATATGTGGTGGTTGAAAATTCCTAGGCCTCAAAGAACGCATGTGTTGGGACCGGGGGGCCCCACGCCTACACCAGACAAAGTGGAACTTTATACAGAATTTAGTCTGCCATATCATGAGAAAATGGACGAAATAACATTGATCAATGAAGAGTTCCCCATTGAGTGCTTACGCAAAAATAATGATATAATATATAGTGTACATGCATTAGAGGATGATTATATGCTCTATATCGTGTATGAAGAATATAATAATAACCAAGAAAAATCATTAAGAGCAGGAAAATTAAGGTTTGTTTTGCCGAGGAATATAACATTAACAGATGAAGCGATAACATCAATAAAAATAAATGAAAGCACACTGTACAATGTCGGTTACAGTGTTGATAATACTGTAAAAAAAGGTTACGGTATTGTTGCACCATTAAGTAAGTTTATAAACTCTGCCGAGGCAATAGAGTATATGCGACAGAAAGATTTAGATGGATTGTGTTCGTTAGTGGCTTTGTCAACATTCCACTATACTGTTAATGGTAACTGGTATAAAATAGACTATACATTAAATTCGGATGAGTTTACCAGCACTGCAGATGTTGAAACGCTATATATACACCAATTTTCATGGAATGCATTTAAAGTAAAAAGCGTAGAACAAATTGATGCACCGCCCATTTTGGAGCAGGATCTGCC
Source organism: Bacillota bacterium (assembly GCA_029007865.1). GTDB lineage: Bacteria > Bacillota > Clostridia > Christensenellales > QALW01 > UMGS1338. The sequence goes on along the minus strand of JAQXIQ010000057.1, from coordinate 6,087 downwards.
GAAACAAAAATAATTAAAAGCACCCGAAAGGGTGCTTTTTTGATTATTCCATGCACCCGATTAAATGCGCAGGCACGATATTTTGCATGGGGCGTAAATGTACAGACCCTGTATTTTGTGCGGGGCGTTGATTATAAACGGCTTTTATGCTATTATATAACAGTATAATGCGGACGCAGATGCGGCGGCGCCGCAAATACTGCAAAACAATTGCGAAAGGCGTCTTTATGACTCTTACCGGAAGCGTATACAATATAATATACAGGAACGAGCAGAACGGCTACACCGTCTTTGAGCTGGGGAACGACAGCGAGCTTACCACGGTATGCGGCTGCTTTGCGTCGCTTTCCGAAGGGGAACACATACAGGTGGAGGGGCAGTGGAAGCAGCACAAGGATTACGGGCTGCAGTTTGCCGCTGCGGGCTATAAAACCGTGCGCCCCAGCAGTCTGCGGGATATAGAGGAATACCTGGCTTCCGGTGTGATACGGGGAGTGGGCCCCAGCACGGCCCGGGCTATTGTGGATACCTTCGGCCCGGACGCGCTTGATATAATGGAATGCGCGCCCAACCGTCTGTGCGAGGTGCCGGGCATAGGCAAAAGCAAGGCGGACATGATAGCTCAGAGCTATGCCGAGGTTGCAGCAATGCGCCAGGACACCATGTTTTTGCAGTCGCTGGGGCTGGGCAATGCGCTGTGCGCACGGATAATACGCAAGTACGGCGCGGGGCTGCAGATGCGCATACGCGCAAACCCTTACTGTCTGATACAGGATATTGACGGCATAGGCTTTCGGATTGCCGACGGCATAGCGGCCAGACTGGGAGTAGACCCCAATGACGGCTACCGTATTGACGGAGGACTGAACCATATACTTAAAGAGGCTCAGGGGGACGGCCATGTATTTTTGCCCGATGCCGAGCTGTGCAGCCGCGCGGCGGCTCTGCTTGCGGTGGGGGCGGAACGCATACGGGAGGTTTTGCTCTCCGGCTCGCTGGAAGGCCGATTTATAATGCGGAGGCTGGACGGCTTTACCGCAGTATATCTGCCCCAGGCGTATTACTGCGAGAAGAAATGCGCCGACAAGCTTACGCAGCTTAACGGAGTCCGCGATTCCCTGTTTGTCCCCTCCGAGCTGGACGCCGTAGAGAAGGAAGCCGGAATAACCCTTGCGCCCATACAGCGCAGCGCGGTGGAAACCGCTCTGAGCTTCGGAGTGAGCGTCATAACCGGAGGCCCAGGCACGGGCAAGACCACTATAATCAGGTGCATACTGGGGCTGCTGTACAGGCACGGACAGCGCGTTTCCCTGTGCGCTCCGACCGGACGCGCGGCCAAGCGCATGACGGAAGCCACCGGAGCCGAGGCCGGAACCATTCACCGTTTGCTTGACTATACTCCGGACGAGGGCTTCCGCAACGATGAGGACAACCCGCTCCAGGCCGATGCGCTGATAGCGGACGAGGCCTCCATGATAGATATATATCTTATGAACTCGCTGCTGAGCGCACTGAAGCCCGGATGCCGGCTGATCATCGTAGGAGACGCCGACCAGCTGCCCAGCGTAGGGGCGGGCAATGTACTAAGGGACATTATAAACTCCCGCTGCATACCGGTTGTCCGCCTGAAGGAGATATTCCGTCAGGATGAGGGCAGCATGATAATACTCAATGCTCACCGCATAAACCGCGGAGAAATGCCGGTTCTGGACAACAAAAGCAGTGATTTCTTTTTTGAATCGCAAACCGGCGAGGCTGAAGCCGCCCGTTCCGTACTTGCCATGTGTACCCGCCGCCTTCCGGATTACTTCGGAGCCGACCCGATGCGGGATATTCAGGTGCTGTGCCCGCAGAAGAAGGGGGAGTGCGGGGTCATAAGAATGAATGCGCTGCTGCAGCAGGCGCTGAATCCTCCGGAGAGGGATAAGCCCGAGATCAAGTCCGGCGACGGAGTAATCAGACTGGGCGACAAGGTAATGCAGATACGCAACAATTATTCCATCAAGTGGCGGCGTCTTGCGGCAAGCCGCGTCGTAGAAGAGGGCGAGGGGGTTTTCAACGGCGATATAGGCTATGTCAGCGCGGTGTTCAAGGGGGAAATAGCCGTGCTGTTTGAGGACGGCAAGGAGGCGCGCTACGACACCGCCATGCTGGAGGACCTTATGCCTGCCTATGCCATAAGCGTGCATAAGAGCCAGGGGTGCGAGTTCCGGATAGTGATAATGCCGCTTGTGAGCGGCCCGCCCATGCTGTATGTGCGCAATCTGCTCTATACCGGGGTTACCAGGGCGCGGCAGGCGGTGGTGCTGGTGGGGAAAAAGGAAACCGTGGCGCGCATGGTAAACAATAATGTTATATGCGCAAGGTACAGCAATCTGTGCGCCTTGCTCATACAGGGCGCACGGCCGTTTGAGGAGCCGAAATGAAAAAATTTCTTGATGCTCTGGCCAGATACACTCTTTTTCCGGAGGACTTTCCCTGTCTGGGCTGCGGCTGCGAAATGCCGCTGGACAGGCATCATCTGTGCCAGAGCTGCGCAGGGCTGCTGGAGCCGGCGGTAAAGGTGTGCCCCGTCTGCGGCAGAAGCGGAGACGGCACGGTCTGCAAGGACTGCGAAAAGGGCAGAAGGTTTGTAAAGGCGGTAGCTGCTTATAACTATACGGGAAGCTGCAAGGGCATAATTTATGCCATGAAATACAGGGACACGCTTTATGCCGCCGATTTTATGGCGTGGGACATGGTCGCCTGCTGCGATTTTGCCCCCAAGGTCGATATTGTCACAAGCGTACCCTCGCGCCGGGAGGCTCTGCTCAGACGCGGCTATAACCAGAGCCGGGAGCTGGCCGTGCGGTGCGCAAGGCTGATGGACAGGCCGTATATCGAGCTGCTTGAGCAAAAGCGCGGCGCCAAGCCTCAGCATGAGCTGTCCGCCGCACAGAGACGGGAAAATTACGCCGACAGCATATACGGGATTTATCCCCTGGAGGGACAGACCGTTCTGCTTATAGACGATGTGTTTACTACGGGAGCTACCGCGGACGCCTGTGCGCAGGTGCTGACGGACAGCGGCGCTTCCGAGGTGTATGTCGCGGTATTTGCTTCGGTGCCCGCCTTTGATAAAAAGTCCTGAGCCGGATTACCCGGAAAAAATCCGGCGCAGAGTGGTGTTCCGGCACTAAAAATTGTTTGCGATAAAATTTTTTTCAAAAAGGTATTGCTTTTTGACATTACAGGCTGTATAATAACTATGTTGTCGTAATTAGATTATCACGACCCGCTGGACGAGTGGATAGCTAAAGATTTTTTTCCTGATGTTTGTTCCCTAGCCAATGGTCAAGGTTCCTATCTGCGTACAACAAAAAATATATTATGGGGGACATTATAAAATGTTTCAGGACAAAACTTTAGTTTGCAAAGATTGCGGAGCAGAATTCGTTTTCACCGCCGGTGAGCAGGAATTCTATGCAGAAAAGGGTCTGAAGAATGAGCCCAGCCGCTGCCGCAGCTGCCGTCAGGCAAAGAAGAACGCTCAGCGCGCTCCCAGAGAGATGTTTGACGCTGTTTGCGCCGAGTGCGGTGCCGCAACACAGGTTCCTTTCCAGCCCAAGGAGGATCGTCCGGTTTACTGTGACGCTTGCTTCAAGGCTAAGAGAGGCTGATTCTGGCAAACAAGCCGTTTTACGGCCGGACTCCGCGGGCTTAGCCCGCGGAGCTTTTTTATTCTCCAGACGCGCGGTATTATAACCGCACAAAAGCACCAAAAACAAAATAAAAATCATATTGTATCCTTATGAGGTTTTTGGTATACTCCAGGCAACTGTTTGCGTACATATCAAAAATATGCCGTGAAAGGAATGTCCGCTTATGTATACAAAAAAGCAGAAAATCATAGTTTCCGTGACCGCAGTAATAATGATTGCCGCGCTTTGCGTCGGCATTCTTAATGCTGCCGGAATGTTGGGGGCAGCAACGGAGCAGCCTGACACCACCGGCACCTCCGCGGAGCCTGTGCCCACACCTACGGGCCATCCTGCCGCAAATATCAGCCGCATAGAGCTGTCCTGTGATAAGGATTTCGGTGTTTATACCCGGGGCGAGCAGAGTCAGCTTATTTTTACCGCGGATAAAAGCGCCGACGGAACTGCCGATATCACATATACGGTTACAAATATTTCCACAAACAAAGCCGTAACGGGAAATACATCCATAACATACGGCAATAAGGAGGCCCGCGCGGCGCTCAGCCTGGACAGCGGGGTATACAGGGTGGAATTCACCTCCTCGGCGGGAGAAGCCGGAAAGGGTATGTACCTGACCGTGCTTATAGACGACGGCATAACCGGCGGGGAGCGTTTCGGAATGGACTTTGCGTCATCCTGGCATCTTAACACCAGGGATCGCGCCCGATATATTGAAATGCTGAAGCTGGCCGGAATAACCCATGTGAGGGAACGAATTTCCATGTCGGACACGCTTGCGAGTGACGGAAGCGTATCCCTGGGCAAGTATGAAGCGGTGCTGGAGACGCTCAGGAGCGGCGGTTTTGACACCATAATCACATGGCATGACCTGCCCTCCTGCATGAAAACGGGGAACGGGCCCGATCTGCTGGCGGTTTATAAGCAGCTCAAAGCGCTGGCGGAAGCCGCCGGCGACAGCGTCAGCGCCTGGGAAATATGGAACGAGCAGGATGTAATACATTTCGGCCAAATGTATCCCGACGAATATGCGGCATACCTCAAGGCCTGCGCCGCCGCGATAGACGATTCCGGTTCCGGCGCGCTCAAGGTGATGGGGGCGTTTGCCCGCACGCCGGAGTATTCCATGTTCGGAAGCTGGATGATGGAAAACGGAATAACGGATTACATTGATGTTTATAACTTTCATGTATACACATATACCGGCAGCAACAAAGGGGTTATCACCGATCTGGACGCAGTGAGGCAGCATCTTGAGTTTGCGCACATTTACGGCGGGGACATTGCCGCATGGCAGACCGAGACCGGCACCATATTCCAGCCCGCCGAGCAGGCCGGGGCGCGCAGCACGGATTCCCTTTACCAACAGGCAAAATTCTGCGTTATCAGCGCAGTGGCATCGGCGGCCATGGGGGCGGAGCGCACATATCCCTTCCTGCTGATGCCGTACGGCGGGACGGATGATTTGAGCTTTTTCTCCGCCGAGGGCTATGCTTATCCGGCATACGGAGCGTACGCCACGGCAATCAAAATGCTGGGGGACTGCAATATAGACGGCAGGCTGACGGGAGACAACGGGCTGACGGGGTATTGCGTAACCCGCGCTGACGGCAAGCGCGCCGCGGTGCTTTGGAATACCGCCCTTAAAGACAGGTTTATCATAAAGACCGACCGTGAGCTTGCGGTTACCGATATGTACGGCTCACAGCGGGTAGTTTTCCCGGAAAACGGCGAGGTCGCGGTGTCGGTGGGAGGCTCTCCGGTTTACATAAGCTGCGCGGACGGTACTTTGCCCGACGGCATTTTTGAGCCGTTTTCACCCGAATACAAGGCGGTTTCCGCCAAAAAAATACCGGAGTCCGGCCGCATTGTTATAATGCCGCACTTCTCGGCGGAAAACGCCCCGGATATGCCTACCGAGGAAACGGTGGCCGCCGGATACGAGGGCGTCAACTCCGGATACCGCTTTGCAAGCGGAGAAACGGCCTCGGTTACTCTGACTGTTTACAATTTCTCCTCAAGGGATGCCTCCGGAAGCATATCGGCGGCATTGCCCGCCGGCTGGAAATGCCGGGACGGCTCCGCAAACATCACGGTTCCCGCATACGGGCAGACTTCCGTGACGCTGCAGATAACGGCCGGAGACACATCCGGAGGCTTTGCGGACAAGATAATCTTTTCCGCCGTGACGGACATTGCCGGAGTTTCCGACTGCGTAAGCATGGTGTCCGGACGCTAGGACTGCCGCCGGCTTCCTTTCCGCGGCGCGTATGCAGTTTTCTGACGGTGCTGTTCATTTGTCAATGATGTGAGACCGAAAAAGCGAAAGAGTTACGGGTTAGAAGATCGGTTTTGCTGACGGAGGGAGGGCGAAGCCCGACCGGAGTCA
>JAQXIQ010000056.1 GCA_029007865.1 Bacillota bacterium | reverse complement strand
CAGTTCCAGAACGAGGAGCTGTTAGACGACTACGACAGGCTGAGGTTTACCATAACCAACGACAGCGCGGCGGACATCAAGCTGCCGATACAGTTTGTCAAGGATAAGAACTTCGGGGTGGAGGGCTTCTGCCCGATGCTCAGGGACGCGGAGACCGGAGAGCCGATAGGCGTGCAGGTGCAGCTGAGCAAGAACTGGCACAGCATGACCACGGACAAGAACAGCCCGTTCTATGCTGCGCGGAACGACCCGAAGCGGTACTGGTCGGGGCTGTGGTTCCACGGATACACCATGCTTGACATACCGGCGGGCAAGAGCGTGACATACGAAATATGCATCACATACGCCACCTGGGGCGGAGTATACGCCTGCAGTCACTCCCAGATCTCCCTTGCGGGCTGGGGCGGCAACTACCAGCAGTGGGAGACCAGCGCCGTGGGCTCGTTTGGGGAAAACTTCTGCTACGACCCCGAGCAGGCGCACGGTACCGGAGCCTTTATCAACGACATACTGCCCTTCCTCACCTACGGCCAGAGCGGCGAAAAATACTCCTGGAGCAACGGCGTTTCGGGCGGAAATATGCTCAATTACTATAATGCGGACGGGCTGTTTGTCCCGGTTACAAGCGTGCAGACGTGCTTTAAGAGTCACGGCCCCAACCTGACCGAGGTGGCCTACACCGCCGTTACCAAAGACGGCGCGATAAAAGTGCAGTACGGCGTAAGCATGGGGCGCACCGACGACGCCGCAAAGGCGGTGCACAGCTTTAAGTACACCTTCTTAAAGGATGTCGGCTTTACCCGTCTCTCCTTTTATTCCATCGGCAGCGACACCTACAACGTGAGCTACAAAACCTTTTATATCGGCAACGCCGACGGCCCGCAGGACATAACCCTGGGCAGCAAGAGCTTCCCGGGCGGGTACATAGAGCTTGATTATTTCGGCCGCAGCGGCTATATCGGCTCGGACGGGCAGCAGCGTGCGGAAATAGGCGGGCAAGGGCTGTTTGTGCTGTGTGACAGGCCCGGAAACTACCTGGCGCAGTACGGTGTTCCCGGCAGCAGAATGCTCAACCTGCTCTCCTACAGCGCCTCCATTAACGGCAGGCAATACGACAAGCCCGCCGTCAGCATGTACATTTCAGCGCCCTCCTACGGCACCGTCTATGACAGCGCCGCGGTGGAGCTCTGTCCCCAGGCCGAGGTAGGAAACACGATAAAAGCTGGAAGCACCGTGGAGGGTACGGTGGAATACATTCCCCTGCCCACCGGCAACGGAGAAAAAGAAAACGGCTATTACGGCTCCAACAGCGCCATGCTTGCCCTGCCCGAGGAAAACTATACTCTTGCCCTTGCCATGCTGTTTGTGCGCGGCGACCGCTATAGTGCCTCCGCCTCAACCGGCGAGGTCACATGTATGTACCCGCTTAAAATCCGCGCCCAAGCCGGCGAGACCGCGGCGGAGTTTACCCTTACCGGAGGCATGGGCTACACGGCCGTGACCTTTACGGGGCTTGACCGCTTTGACGGGTGGCGGCTGCAGCAAAAGCAGGGCGACGGCTGGGAGACGCTTGACCAGTCGGTGCACGGCAACGATTACTGGCAATGCCGGTACGACGCGGAAGCCGGCTCCTATGAGCTGACATACAATGTCCCCTGCTCCGGCGACCCGGAGCAAACGCAGGTCTTCCGGCTGATACGAAAATAAAACGGCATTGTGCGCATAATGCGCCCCGCACGGCTGTGCGGGGCTTTTTGCGTCTGCGCGGGGCTTGCGGCAGGGGCGCAGGCGTCTGCGGCAGGCGGCGGCGCGGGCATACGGCGGTGCGGAGTAGGCGTCTGCGGCAGGCGGTGCGGGCATACGGACAAAAGAAAGCGCCGCCCCGGCACTCCCGGCAAAGGCGGCGCGGAGCATGCGGCGTCTGTCTTTTTACTGTATTGCCTGCGTTATGTATTTATTGAGCGCTTTCCAGATATATAAGCGCCTTCTCCCATGAGGTATACGCATCGGCCTCTGCATCAATCAGATTATCGTAAAAGGTGGTCAGGCTCCCCGAAGAGTCATTCAGCGCTAAAATAAGCGTCAGATAATCGTCGTAAAACTCCTTCAGCGCGGAATAGGCGTCCTCATACTCTTTGGGCGGATTCGCAAGCTCCTTCATAAGCTCGGTTATCTGATACAAGCCGTCATAAAGGTCGCTGAATGCCGCTTTGAATTCCTCATCTCCGTACAGGTTTCCCATTGCGCTGAACTCATCCCAGAATATGCCGTTATCCATGGTATATTTGTCCGTCACCGGATCCTGCTTCCCGTAAACGGCGTTATGCCAGACTCTCCTTATCAGCTCCCCCGTACGCGCGGCGTCATTGACTTCCTGTATCATTGCGTTACTTACGGCTTCCATATTGTTATAATACTTCGACATTTCCGCGTTTTTCACGGAATTATATACATTGACTCCGAACAGGCACAGCACCACGGCGATAAAAACCGCCGCGATTATCCTGCCGCGTTTGCTGAGCTTGCGTTTTTGCACCTGTGCATTGCAGACAATGGTCGGATACCCGCACGAAGGGCAGGAGGGCAATTCCACGCTGTACTCCTTTGCGCATTCCGCGCACACCAACGTTTCGCTGTGCTCCGGAATTATCTGGGTCATCTTGGCGCCGCAATGAGGGCAGGCAAATGCCAAACTGCTTATATATGCCTTACATTCAGGACAGGTTATCAGTGCCACCGGATTCACCCTTTCAAAATTATTTACTCTTTTATCAAAGACGGCGCATATTGCCGCTGCGGACATGGGTCTTAAATTTCATCAAGCTCAAGACTTTTGACTGTTTCGCCCAAAAACAGGCATTCTGTCTGTAATGATACCTGATTATCCTCTCACGCATCCATTCGGCATCCTTGCCAAATCGCTTTAGTATAATCTGGCAGGCAGTATTTGTCAATACTGTTTAACCATTTTTAATAAAATTTTTTGAATTTTTTTGATTCAGCGCCGCGGCTATCAAAGGTGCAATATGCAAGGCGGCAGGCAGGGACGGTGCGGAGCGGCGGCAAAAGACAAATACCGGCAAAACTTATGCCGGCACAGCACAATCAGCTTAAAGAGAAAACCCGGCGCTGCTTACGGGCAGGGCCGGGTTAAAACGGTACGGAACCGATTTTTTACGGTGCAAACTATCAGTCTGCGCTGTAGGGCAGCAGAGCCATAACTCTTGCGCGCTTGATGGCGGTAGCAAGCTCTCTCTGATGCTTTGCGCAGGTACCGGTCATACGGCGGGGCATAATCTTGCCGCGCTCGGAAACGAAACGGCGAAGCTTGGCCGCGTCTTTATAATCGATGGATTCCACCTTGTCGGCGCAGAACTGGCAAACCTTTCTGCGGGGCTTGCGGTTCATTCTGGGCTTTTTGGTATATTCCTTCTCTGACATATCATTGTCCTCCTTCATTACAGATTAAAAAGGCAGTTCATCGTTGTCAACAGGCTGCACGCCCTCGGTATAGTTTGACGGCGGAGCGTCAAAACCTGCGGCGGGATGAGCCTCGGGAGGCATTGCGTTTGAACGGGCTTCTCCGGCGGGTGAAAGGAATTCCACCTCATCGGCTACCACCTCGGTAATATAGCGCTTTGTACCGTCCTGCGCGTCGTAAGTCCTTGTCTGCAGAGAGCCGACTACGCCGACCTTTCTGCCCTTGGCAAGATACTTTGCGCAGAGCTCGGCAGTCTGACGCCACGCCACGATATTGAAGAAATCCGCGTCTCTGGCCCCCTGCGCCTGTGCCTCGCGGCTGACACGCCTGTTTACCGCAATGCTGAAGGTGCAGACCGATATACCGCTCGCTGTCGCTCTGAGCTCCGGGTCCTTTGTAAGATTACCGACTAAAATAACCCTGTTCACTGCAAAATACTTCCTTTCTTATGCGTCCTTCCTGATGACCATATAACGCATGACATTTTCGTTGATGCGGAAATTTCTCTCCAGCTCCGCGGGTACTGCAGCTTCGGCAGTGAAATTAACCAGGACATAGTAGCCCTCTCCGATATAGTTAATCTCATACGCAAGCTTTTTCATACCCGGCTCCTCAACGGATTCCACCTGGCCGCCGTTTGCCGTTAACAAATCGGAAAACTTCTGGATAAGAGCGGTCCTGGCCTCTGCCTCTACGGTGGGCTTAATGATATACATAGCTTCATATTTGTTCATTACTTTCACCTCCTTATGGTCTATGGCCCCAAAATCAAATAAGGGGCAAGGAATATCGGCAAATTATTGTATCACAACAGGTGGGCAAATGCAAGCAGATTTTGCGCTCTCCGCAGCGTAAACGGTGAAAAAAGCCGCAGAAACCCGGGCGCGGGGCGCAAAAACCGGGCGCGGGGCGCAAAAGCCCGGGTGCGGGGCGCAAAAACCGCAGGCTTGGAGCGCAAAAGCTACTTTTTGCCGGCGGGCTTTACCGAAAAAACGGAAAAAAGTATCATGGCAAACATGATTGCGGAAACGACGACATAATGATACCATTCCAGCCGGAAGCCGCTGCCCTGCGCGGCGCTGTTATCCGGGGCTGTGCCGTCCCCCGGCGCGGGCGCCGTTTCCGCCGCCGCTTCCGCTGCGTCCTCCCCTTCCGCTGCGGCAAAAACCGTCGGAAAGGCGGCCCACAAAAACCAAATCAGCAAAACCGCTGCCGTCAGGACGCATACAATTATTTTACCTGCAGACATCTCCGTCCTCCGTTACCTGCCCCGCCGCAATAGCGGCCGCGGCATTATTTTTTAGGCTTGACAAGCTCAAAGACGTCGGTCATGCCGCTGACTGCGTTCATGCACACCAGTCTGCCGCTGTCAAACCGCGCCGCCTCCTGCGCTCCGGGCAGGTCGTACCCCGAGGGCAGGAACACATAATAGCGGTTATCGCTGCACCGTGACAGCTTGCTGCCCGCGATTATGCTCAGGCGATTCCGCTTGAATTCCCAGTCGTATATCCCGGCGCCGCCGTAAAGGTTGCAGGCGGCAAATGCAAAGCGCGGCTCCCTGCCCAGCGGTACGATCACAAACACCTCGGCGCTGTGGCCTATGGCGTTTTCAAACACCAGCTTATCCCGGATGGGCCCTATTATGCTCTTTGTCCAGGTGCGCATACATATTGCCTCCCCGGTTATGCCTACGCGCTTTAGGTCAAGCTCCAGATCCTCCACCCTGTCCGAGAGATTGTACAGCGCCACTATGACGGAGCCGTCGGGATTTTTTATCTGCAGCTTTGTGGGCTGGGGCTGTTGGAAGAAATCCACCGGCCTTGCCGCCACTCCCAGCGGGGGCAGTATCTGGCTGAAAAGCTCGCGCCGCGCGGAGCCTATGCGCTCCATCTGCTCGTTTATAAGGGAGCTGCCGCCGCTCATTGCCACGCTGGTGGCCCAGGTCTTGGCCTCCTGATAGGTCACATCAAAGCCGTCGTCAAAGTCAAAATCCCGCACAACAAGGCCGTCGGGGTCGTTGACAAACACCTTGCCGTTATAAAAATAGCGGCAGGCAATGCTGTTGGTGCACATTTTGATAAGCTCCCAGGCCGTAGGCGAGCTCTTGCTCTTGCACCAGATGATATCGGGGGTGACGCGGATGCCGTTGAAAACTCCGACGCTCTCGGCAATGGGCGAGCCGCACGCCAGAAGGAAGGAATCGCCCACCGCCTCCCTTATCGCCCTGATCACGCGGCGGTAGATTGCGGTTGCGTAATCCTCGCGGTAAATCAAAAACTGCTCGCGCCCGCTGAGCCTGTGCAGGGCAAAAACCATAAAATCTAACTTGAAATACTCTGCGCCGTATTCGCGGTTGCAGCGCTCGAACACGCCGCGGATATAATCCACCGTCTCCTTTTGGCCTATGTCCAGGGTGTAGACCGGGTCTTCGCCGCACATATAGGAATGCTCCGGCTCATACGGCTCGTGCGCGGTATGCTTAAGCTCGGGGTGGGAGACGAAAAAGCCGGAGCTCCTGCTTGCCAGCAGCGGCGCAAGCCACAGTCCCAAGGTCATTTTATCCTTTCTGAAGTCCCTTGCCATGTCGGACAGCGGACCGGGGAACTTGTTTTTATCCGGCTCCCAGAAGCCGCTGAAGCTGCCTCCGGACTGCCAGCCGTCGTCTATCTGGACGGTATTGGTGTGCTTTTCGTCGTAATACCTGCACAGCTCCAGATGCGCGGTGCGCACCTTGGGCTCGTTTACCAGGGAATAATAGCAGGACCAGGAGCACCAGCCCGTGGGGATGTTAAGCGCAGGAATATCGTAATGGCGCACCAGCATATTGGTATAGAGCTCAAAAAAGCTCTCGGTGCTCTCCGGAAAGCACAGCATCATGCCCTCAAGACGGTATTCCTCCTCCGCAAGCAGACGCTTGTTCTCCATGGAGTGGCGCATCAGGAACCATCTGTCCTCCAGACAAATGTAGGTAAAAAACCTGTCCGCGCTGGTAAAGGCCGCGCCCAGCAGCCTGCCGCCGCCCTTGTAGAGAATATTATCCCTGGACTTTTCAAACCTGACGTCCGCCAGTCTGCGGCAGGAAGCGACGTCGTTTGTGGTGTAGCCGCTCATAAACACCAGCGTGTCGTCGCCGTACATATCCGGAGGCAGCGCCGCCTTGACGTCGATAAAGCGTATAGGCTTGGGTTCCAGCGCCCTTACCGTTATGGCTAACTCCTTGCCGCCCGCGATGTCGCTCCAGCAAAAAGCCGCCGAAACATACCTGTCGCTGAGCTTTTCCGTCCCGCAGTCCAGCGGTATCACGCTCTGACAGCCGTCGGTATAGGTTATCAGAAGCTGCAGATATAAGTCCTTCATGTTTATCCTTCTCCTTGATCAAAAACAGATGCACGCGTCATCCCGATGCATCTATTTTAGCACGGTTCAAGTCCCGAAACATGACGCAATGTTGCGCGTATGCGGATTTTTGTTGCTTTTGCAGCGCAGAGCCGTGCCCGCCGTCCCGAAATGCCGCCGCGTCAAGCCGCCGATATGCAGACCCGCACTCACCCGCGTGCTGCCAGAGCCGCGGCAATATCGGACAGGGAGTACACCGTGCCGGAGACGTCGTAGAAAAGCTCCTCCTTATGCTGCCTGAAGACGCCGTAGCGCTCGCTTATTATGTTGTTCTGGTCGTCCAGGAACAGCAGCACCGTGCCGTTTAGCTCCGCGGCGTCGTTATACTTGTAGTTGACCCGCTGAGGCCGGCCGTATCCGTCCTTTAACACCACCGTGCCGCCCAGGGTATAAGTTATAAGGTATTGCTCGTCCTCCATAACGGGAGAGCCGTAAACCACCCTGTCCACCTTAAAGAGATGCTCGGTATATACAAGGGGCTGGGAGGAGACCGTGATGTCGTCGCTGTAAACCGTGCGCTGCTGCTCCGACTTGCCTATTACCACGCTGCAGGCGTTGCTGACAAGATAGGCGTAATCCGCCTTTTGTATGCCCAGGTCCCGGCTTACCGTCTCTCCGCCCATGGGCAGATACTGAGTTATATAAGGCATGAAAAAATAGCCCAGGGTAAACAAAAGAGCAAACAGGCACATAAGTATTATGGTGCTGGGCTTGACCGGAGGCATCTGCTTTTTGTCCGGCTGTGCCGCATCCTGCGCGTTGTCCTGCACCTGTGCCGCATCCTGCGCATTGTCCTGCTCCTGCGCCGCATCCTGCGCATTGTCCTGCACCTGCGCCGCATCCTGCTCCGTGCTTCCCTCCGGCGCCTGCTCCGCCGGCTCCGCGGCGTCCACGCCCCGTCCGGCGGCTTCCTGCCCGTCCGTCCCGGGCGCGGTATCCCCGTTTTGCTCCTGGGGTATTATGCAGTTGAATTTTTCCTCGTTATTCCGGTTCTTCAACGGTTTACCTCCTGCGCACGGCAAATGCGCAAACACGCCATGCGCATAACTGTATTGTTTATCTATATTATAGTATCAAAATTCATGCGCAAAGTCAATAAAAATGCGTGTTCATCTCCGCAGAGCACACCCGTTTCCCGAAATCAATATGTTTTCACTTTTGGGAAACCGGCTGCGGCGGAAGCGCCGGAATCAAAAAGGAACTTAAAACCGCAAACAGCTTACGGAGAACGGCATAAAAAAGTGTAACCCCATATATTACTGAGGTTACACCGTCATTGCTTGAATATTGACTTTTTGACCCGCCGCAAAAGCGCGGCACGGTTTTGGTTTAATGCCGTATAAAAGCTGCGGCAAAGGACGGATGCTTACTCGGCAAAGTCGCCGTTATAGTTTACCAGCACGGCGCTGTGCACTCCGTCTATCTGAGCCAGCTTGTCCACAAAGGCGGTATTGCCGTTTTTCAGATGCATCTCTATGGTTATCTCGGTGACACCGCCCGAAACCGTCTTATTGCGCACCTCGCCGTCCAGCTTTGCCAGCACTCTGCCCAGCTCGGACTGTATTTCGGAATCAAAGCGCAGCACAAACAGGTAAACCGGCTTTCTGCCCGGGAACACCTTGAGCATAACTATGAACACGATGGCAATCAGCACGGTGGCCACTCCCGCAACGACATACAGACGGGCGCCGGTAATCATGCCAACCGAGATACTCCAGAACAGGAACACTATGTCCAGCGGGTCCTTTATCGCGGTGCGGAAGCGGACAATGGACAATGCGCCCACCATGCCCAGCGCTAACACCACATTGGAGCTTATGGTCACGATCAGCAGAGAGGTTATCATGCACAGCAGCACCAGCGATGCGTTGAAGGGCTGGGAATAAACCACACCGCGGAAGCTGATATGGTAGGTAGCATAGATCAGCAGGCCGTACACGAAGGCCAGCCCCAGCACCAGCAGGACCTCCCAGAAGTTGATGTTGCCGGCGTTGAACAGCTCCCCTATGTTACCGTTTACGACATCGCTCGCACCGATGTCCAGTAATTGAAAATTCATAACAGTATTTCCTTCCTTTGCATAAGATCCTTGGCCTTGCGGCACAGAACATATTTGCTTATTGCCATATAATCACTGCAGTCGGGCTGAATGATTTTCTGCACCGTGCGGGGCAGATAGTCGTCGTACTTGACCTCCATAACCAGCCGCCCGGGCGGATATGCCGGCACGGTGACCGCCTGACGGTCAAACACGTCAAAGGTGTCCACCCCGGCGCGCAGCTCTTTATCAAAGGTTATGCGCACATTGCCCTGGTCCATGATAAAAGCGTCGCGGTAATAATCCACTATAACGCTGGGACGCAGCAGGCGGTACCTGGTGGCTATATAGAAATCCTTGGCCACGCGCTTGTTTGCGCCCAGCAAAAACTCGCCGCCGCCGTCCAGAATGTCATAGAACTGCTGCTTTGTAATGATAAAGGAGCTCTTGGAGATATAGCGGTCTATCTTGCATTTCTGCTCCAGCTTTATATCCCCGTCCTTATCGGAGTAGTTATAGATGCGTATCCTGTACTTGCTGCGGGTAAAGTTGCCGGCTTCCTTTTCGTAATATGCGGAATTGTACATATCGTCAAAATAGAGCGAACGGATAAAATACCCCTTGTCGCCGGCATTTTCGTCCCTGTGCATTACGCCGGAAAGTCTGGAGACAAGGTTGTGGTATTCGCCGTAGGAAATATAGTATTTCTGCTCGTGACGCAGCCGCCGTCCGTTATAATCCAACCGAAATCAAACCCCTTTGCTTACGCGGCTATTATAGCACAGGGCAGTTTTTATAGCAACATTTATTTTGGCCTTTTTCGCCCGCCGCGGGTAATATTCTTATTGACAATAGCGCACGGTAATGTTTACGCCTTTATCCGCGCGTTAATGGTAATGTTGCCTTTTGAGTCTGCGATTGGCGGCATCCCTCACCTTTATCTGCGCGCTGAGGGTAATGTTCGAAATTCGCGAACAGGAAAATGCCGAAGGCAACCTTTATCCGCGCGTTAACGGTAATGTTGCAAAAGAGGAGCGCATACATTTTTAAATGCCGGAGCAAAGCGTCGGCATAATTCCGGGAAAGGACGCTCTTAAGCGGACAAACAACAATGGTGCGCAGAATAACAAA
>JAQXIQ010000055.1 GCA_029007865.1 Bacillota bacterium | reverse complement strand
CTTGGACTGCAGGAATCTGGCCGCCCTGAGTGCGCCCACGGCGAATATCTGCCTGGACTGAGCCTTGTGCGTGATCTCGAAAAACTCGTCCTGTCCGGCAAATATAACAGTGTGCTCGCCTATTATAGTGCCGCCCCGTATGGAATGTATGCCGATCTCATCACGGGTTCTTTTGGCGTCCAGGGAGTGCCTGTCAAACACATAGTGATACTTGTTTCCGGATACCGAATTTATGGCGTCGGCCAGCATCAGCGCCGTCCCGCTCGGGGCATCGACCTTTTGGTTATGATGTTTTTCCAGTATTTCGATATCGTAATCGTCGCCCAGTATTTTTGTGGATGTCTTGAGCAGATCCAGCATAAGGTTTATGCCAAGCGACATATTCCCGGAGCGGAAAACCGGCACAAATTCCGCAAGCTCTTCAATGGCGCTGAGCTGCTCCTGCGTGTAGCCGGTAGTAGCCAGCACAACGGGGAGATGCTGCTTTTTGGCATACCCGATCACTCCTTCAAGCGCCGATGGACGGGAAAAATCTATCAGAACATCTGCGGGGATGCAGCACTGTTCGAAGCTTGTTCGCACCGGATATCCCGCATTTTCAAAAGGGAAGAGGTCAACCCCTTCCACTATCCTGACCGTAGGGTCTTTTTGCGCCATTTCGGTTATAAAGCGGCCCATTTTGCCGCTGCAGCCGCTGAGAATTATGTTGAGCATACGGTGTACATCCTTTCTGTTTTGACGGACAATCGGCAAGCGGAAGCGTCCGTCATGTTGAACGATACGGGTGCGGTGTTAATAAAGGCTTTTGTAAAAACAAAAGCCGTAAAACTTAAATAATACCGTATTCCGACATTGCCGCCTTGAGGCGCGCGAAATTTGCTTCCTCCATAGTGGTAAGAGGCAGGCGGAACTCGCATTGGCCGTAGCCCAGCAATGAAGCGGCTGTTTTGACCGGTATGGGATTAACCTCACAGAAGAGTGCCTTTACAAGGGGATACATCCGTTTCTGCATTTCGCCCGCGGTTGCAAAATCGCCGTCAAGGGCTGCCCGGCACATCTTTTGTACATCGGAGGGAATTATATTGGCCGCTACGGAAATAACCCCCTTTGCGCCTATGGACATCATGGGAACGGCAATACCGTCATCCCCGGAGTATATGTCAAGCTCATTGCCGCAGGAGGCGCATATATCTGTTATCTGATCCATATTGCCGCTGGCCTCCTTTATCGCAGCGACGTTCTCTAGCCGTGCAAGCTCCTTCAAAGCTGCGGCGGTGACATTTACACCGGTGCGGGAGGGGACGCTGTAAACGATCATGGGAATATTCACGGCGTCGGATATGGCCTTGTAGTGGGCGACCAGACCCTTGACGGTGCATTTATTGTAATACGGGGTTACAACCAAAAGTCCGTCGGCGCCCATATGCTGAGCCTGAAGGGAATTGCTCACGGCATCTGCGGTGCAGTTGGAGCCCGTGCCCACTACTACCGGTATTCTGCCGCTTACCTTGCGGATACAGAACTCAATTGCGCTCCTGCGCTCATCCTTGCTCATTGTGGCGGGCTCTCCGGTAGTGCCGCATACCACGATGCACTGCGTACCCGACGTTATCTGATATTCGATAAGCCTGCCGAAGGCGTCGTAATCAATACTGCCGTTGATAAAGGGCGTGATGATTGCTACGGCGGAGCCGGCAAATATTGTTTTTTTACGCATAGTTATTCTCCATTCTGCCGCTTAAGCTCAGGCGCGGCCTGCGTTGAAGCTCCGACAGCGGCACAGCGGAGGCAGACCTTGCAGGCTGGGTAATATTGAAACGGAAAACCGGAACCGTCCGGGCGGATAAGCCGAGGGCGCAGTATCTGCGCAGGGCTTGGGTATCAGATATAGCCTTCGGCGCAGAGCAGCTCCGCCATAAGCACGGCGCCGCCCGCCGCACCGCGCAGGGTGTTGTGGGACATGCATACAAACTTATAATCAAAAACCGTATCCTCGCGCAGTCTGCCCACGGAAATGGCCATACCGTTTTCAAGGTTGCGCTCGCTTTTGATCTGAGGGCGGTCGTTTTCCTCAAAATAGTGAAGGAATTGCTTGGGTGCGCTGGGCAGCTCCAGCTCCTGAGCGCGGCCGCTGAAGCCCGCCCAGACGGAAAGTATCTCCTCCTTGGTGGGCTTTTTGTCAAAGCTTACGAACACCGCGGCGGAATGACCGTCGGACACCGGAACCCTTATGCACTGCGCGGAAATGACGGGGCCGTCGGCGGGGACAATTTTGTCGCCGCAGATGCTGCCCCATATTTTAAGAGGCTCCTGCTCGCTTTTTTCCTCTTCGCCGCCGATATACGGGATGATATTGTCCACCATTTCCGGCCATGTTGCAAAGGTCTTTCCCGCGCCGGATATGGCCTGATAGGTGCAGACAACGGCGTTTTTAATGCCGTAGCCGCTTAAGGGGAACAGGGCAGGGACATAGCTTTGCAGCGAGCAGTTGGACTTTACCGCAATAAAGCCGCGCTTTGTGCCCAGCCTTTTGCGCTGGAAGGGGATAACGGCGGCGTGAGAAGCGTTGAGCTCCGGTATTATCATGGGGACGTCCGGGGTACCCCTGTGAGCGCTGTTGTTGGAGATAACGGGGCATTCCAGTCTGGCATAAGCCTCCTCAAGAGCGCGTATCTCGTCCTTTTTCATATCCACTGCGCAGAAAACAAAGTCCACACGGGCGGCTATCTTTTCCTTGTCGCCTACGGCGTCCATGACAACCATGTCGGCAACGGAGGCGGGAATGTCACAGGACATGCTCCACTTGGCGCCCACTGCGTCGCGGTATTTCTTGCCCGCAGACCTGGGACTGGCCGCCAGAACCTCTATGTTGAACCACGGATGGTTATAAAGCAGCGTTATAAAGCGCTGACCCACCATACCGGTAGCTCCGATTATTCCTACTTTGTAAGCCTTCATATAACAAATCCTCCAAAATAAAAGCAGTACAATTTGAAAGATTGTACTGCCGCACATATCGCAGTTAGCACTCCATCAAATTGCTGATGACAGTCGCCAGGCTATTGACCTGACAACCAAGCAAACATCTGTACACCGACCTATGCTTTCGGCGGTATTTCCTTTGAAAAAGCTTCACAGGGCGTGTACTCCCTTTGCTTTTCTACTATTAAAGACCGCGCCTCTAACATTTGTTATATGATATCATGCATGCGCAATATTGTAAAGTAAAAAATATAATATTTTATTTTTCGCTTGCTAAGGCGGTTTTTTTATGTTAATATTATGACAAAGCCTTATATTAAATGTTATGAAAAAGAGGAGTAACAGGTTACGGCCCTTTCAGAGAAAACCGCATTTGCTGCAAGCGGTTTACGGCCTCCCCTGCGAAGTTCGCTTTTGAACAGCTCTGCTGAAGCCGCAGTAGGCAGGGACGCGTGCGCGCGTTACAGCGCTTTGAGGCCGCGGAAGTGCTCCGCGGTGAATCAGGGTGGTACCACGGTCATCTATTCCCGTCCCTCACAGGGCGGGATTTTTTATTTTTGCAGAAGGAGCGATATATCTATGCTTAACAAACTGGGCGATATCAAGAGCAATGCACAGCACGAGATACAGGAAGCCGACGGCCTGAGCGTGCTGGAGAGCATAAGGGTGAAGTATCTGGGCAAAAAGGGAAGCCTTACCGAAATACTTCGGTCCATGGGCAGCTGCCCTCCCCAGGAACGCCCCGCGCTGGGAATGCAGGTAAACAAGGTCAGGGCTCTGCTGGAGGAGCAGCTTACCCGCAAGCAGGAGGAGCTGAGCGCAAAAATGCTGGAGCTCAGGCTCAAAAGCGAGCGCATTGACGTCACGGTTCCCGTTGAGGCGCCCCATGTGGGGTCTCTGCACCCGATAACCGCGGTGCGCAATGAGCTTATTTCGGTGTTTATGTCCATGGGCTTTGACGTCGCGGAAGGCCCGGAGGTGGAGACGGATTACTATAATTTTGAAGCCCTCAACATACCTCAGGACCATCCGTCCCGGGATATGCAGGATTCCTTTTATATAACGGAGAACCTCCTGCTGCGCACCCAGACCTCCGCAATGCAGATACGCACCATGGAAAAACAGAAGCCGCCTATAAGGATAATCTGCCCCGGCCGTGTTTTCCGCGCCGACGAGGTGGACGCCACTCATTCGCCGGTTTTCCATCAGCTTGAGGGTCTGGTGGTGGATAAGGGCATTACAATGTGCGACCTTAAGGGCACTCTGGACGCCTTTGCAAAGAAAATATACGGAAGCGACACAAAGACCAAGCTGCGCCCGTCGTTCTTCCCCTTTACCGAGCCCAGCGTTGAGGTGGACGTGACCTGCAGCGAGTGCGGGGGAAAGGGCTGCAGAATGTGCAAGGACACCGGCTGGGTGGAGATACTGGGCGCCGGCATGGTGAACCCCAAGGTACTCAGCGGCTGCGGCATTGACCCGAATGTCTATTCCGGCTTTGCCTTCGGTCTGGGCATCGACCGCATTGCAGTAACCCGGTACAAGATATCCGACATGAGGCTGCTGTTTGAGAACGATCTTCGTTTCCTTGAGCAGTTCAAGTCCGCACTGTAGCTTTTATTGCCGCAAGTGTCGATGCAATTTTCAGAAAGGCGTAATTGAGATATGAAACTGTCACTTAACTGGTTAAAAAAATATACGGATATAAATATACCCGTTTCGGAGTTGTGCAGCAGGATGACCATGGCCGGCTTTGAAGTGGAGGGTGTGGAAAGCATGGCGGAGGGCGTTAAGAACGTCGTCGTGGGCCGCATCGAAAAGCTGGAAAAGCACCCCAATGCAGACAGACTGCAGATTTGCTCCGTCAATGTCGGGGACCGCATCGTGCAGATAGTTACGGGCGCGGATAATGTTTTCACCGGTGCGCTGGTTCCCGCTGCTCTGGACAATTCGGTACTGCCGGGCGGAAGGGAGATCAAAAGCGGAAAGCTCCGCGGCGTGGCTTCCGACGGCATGCTGTGTTCCGGAGAAGAACTCATGCTTACCGAAGCGGACTATCCCGGGGCCGGGGTATACGGCATACTGATCCTTAAGGATGACTGCGTACCGGGCACCGATATTATGACGGCGCTGGGCAGGGACGACTGCATAATCGATTTCAGCATCACTCCAAACCGCCCCGACTGCAACAGCGTCCTGGGCATGGCAAGAGAGATAGCCGCCGTGCTGGGTACGGAGTTCCGTCTGCCCCCGATCAAATACGCCTCGGTATCGCAGAATATCAACGGACAGGTGCAGGCCTGCGTGGAAAACCCGGTGCTTTGCCCCAGATATATGCTTATGGGCGTGCGCGGAGTCAAGATCGAGCCCTCACCCAAATGGATGCAGGAGTGCCTTATTGCCGCCGGACTGCGGCCCATCAACAATATTGTGGATATAACGAATTTTGTAATGCTGGAAACCGGACACCCCATGCACGCCTTCGACGCCAGGGATATTGGCGGCGGACGCATCGTTGTGCGCAACGCTCAGGACGGCGAGAAGCTGGTCACGCTGGACGGCAGGGAGCATGAGCTGTCATGCGAGATGCTGGTCATCGCCGACGCTGACAGGCCGGTTGCGCTGGCCGGTATTATGGGGGGCGAGAACAGTGAAATCAAAGAGGACACGACCCAGATAGTTTTTGAATGCGCCAAATTCAAGCGTGACAGCATAAGAAAAACCGCCAGAAAACTGGGCATTCGCACCGATTCCAGCTCCATTTTCGAAAAAGGAGTGGACGCCGGCGGCGTGGAATACGCCATGAAGCGCGCGGTATCCCTTGTTTACGAGACGGCGGCGGGTGAAATACTGGACGGCGCCATCGATATCGCGGCGCATGATGCCGTACTTGAGCGCAGCATCAAGGTCAATACCGCCGACGTAAACAGGCTGCTTGGCATAACGGTGCCTGACGAAGCAATGGCGGAAATCATGTGCAGACTGGGAATAGAAACCGTACTGAATGAAGGCGTACTGACCTGCAGCGTGCCTTCGTGGCGCGAGGACATCGAAACCAGCGCCGATGTTGCGGAGGAGATAATCCGCATTTACGGCTATGACCATATTCAGTCGCGTCCGCTAAAAGCCGAGCTGGTTATCGGAGAAAAGCAGAGGTCTCTGCGCAATGCCGACCGCGTGCGCAATTACATGGCGGAAACGGGCGGCAGCGAAATCTGCACCTATTCATTTATTTCGCACAAAGCCGAGGATATGCTGCTTCTGCCAGAGGATGACGAGCGCAGGCAGGGAATAGTGCTGCTTAACCCTCTGGGCGAGGATTACAGCGTGCTGCGCACTCAGCTGTTTCACAGTATGCTGACCGTGCTCTCCACCAACTTTAACCGGGGCGCGGAGCGGGCAGACCTGTTTGAGGTCAGTGTGCTGCACCGTTCCAAGGAGCAGCCCATAGCTTCCCAGCCCGAGGAAACCATGCATCTTTGCATCGGACAGTACGGCGTCGGCGACTTTTTCACGCTTAAAAGCAAGGTGCAGGGCGTTATCGAGCTGTACAACGCAAAGGCGCGGTATGCTCCGTCGCAGGAGCCCTTCCTGCACCCGTACAGGCAGGCCTCCGTCACGGTAAACGGCAAAAAGGTTGCCGTGCTGGGACAGATCCATCCCGCGGTGTGCAAAAACTATTCGCTGGACACCCAGGTGTATGCCGCACAGATCAATATCGAAGCCCTGCTTGCATCGGGCGAGAAGACCGTAAAGTTCACTCCGCTGCCCAAGTATCCCGCCGTACAGCGCGATCTGGCGGTCGTGGTGGACGAATCCGTGCCGGTGGGCGAGATAACCGACTGCATCGCCAAAGCCGGCGGCAGTCTGTTAAAGAGTGTGGAGCTTTTTGATGTTTACCGCTCAGAGCAACTGGGCAGCGACAAAAAAAGCACGGCATTCTCGCTGCAGTTCCGCTCGGACGAGCGCACGCTCACCGTGGATGAGGTGGCAAAGGTGTTTGACAAAATCGTGCGGTCTCTTGAGTATAAGCTGGGAGCAAAACTGCGTTAAAGCAGCACAAAACCGTTTTGCAAAGCATTACAAAGCTCAGAGTTAAGCGGCGCGGCGATAAGGATATCGCCGCGCCGCAACTGTATTTGCTCTGCGGCAAGTTATATTGCTTACGCAGTTATGTTTTTCTATCAGCAAAGGATGTTTTCTCTTGCGGGCAAGTTAAGGCAAATATAATATAGCTTTGCTTAATATCACTTTCGGACTTGTTCTTAAATATAACTGTTTGCTGAGCAAAGTATAAGACTGACATAAATACTGTTAGTCTTTTTTATATTTATTTTATCCATTATAGGAACAGCGTTATTATGCTTTGTGAAAGTGTATTTATGCTTTGCGGAAGTGTATTAGTATAGCTTGAATGCTTCGGAGGGCAAACCTTTGTTCACTGCGCGGCTGTAAAATGCTAAAAAAACAGCAATTTCAATAAAAAAACTTTAATTTGCATCTTGTAATTTGAGTAAAAATATATTATTATTATCAATAGATACAGTTCCGAAGCGTTATTGAGGATTTCGGGGCACATTTCATGCAGTGAAAAGCGCCGATATCCCGGAAAGGACGGAGTATATGGATAACCAGACCCCACCCGAGCATACGGAAGGATAATCGGACGGTCTTTGCCGAAAGCAGCGACTTTCCGGATAAGACTCAGCCGGATTCTTCCGCCATCGCTATTTGAGGATAGTTGATGTTCCGTACATACTTTATCGGCAGGCAGCGGAGGCCGCCGGTCTATGCACGAAAGGGGAATCACTATCATGGGCATCAGTACCGAATTTATCAGAAATGTTGCATTGTTGGGTCACGGAGGCGACGGAAAAACAACTCTTACCGAGGCGATTCTTTACCGTCTCGGAGCTACGGACCGTTTCGGACACGTCGAGGACGGAAATACGGTGTCCGACTACGACCCGGAGGAGATAAAGCGCAGGATTTCCATAAGCTCTACCGTGGAGCCGGTAGAGTATAAGGGCTACAAGATCAATCTGCTGGACTGTCCCGGCTACTTTGATTTTGCCGGCGAGGTCACCGGAGCTCTGAGCGCCGCGGACGCCGCGGTGATAGTCATGAGCGGCGTGTCCGGCCTGGTGGTAGGCACGGAAAAGGCCATGGCCCTTACCAAGAAGCTGGGCATACCCAAAATGATCTTTATCAATCAGCTGGACAGAGAAAATGCTGATTTCTGTAAGGTTCTTTCACAGCTTGAAGCAAAATATCTAACTTCCGTTGCTCCGGTGCAGTATCCGATATGCAGCAACGGCACTCTTATAGGCTATGTGGATGTAATAGCCAACAAGGGCTATAAATATGACGGCGATAAAAATACCGTTATTGATATTCCTGCCGGGCTTACCGCGCAGGTTGAGGACGCACGCAACAGGATAATCGAAGCCGCCGCGGAAAATGACGAGGAGCTGTTAGAAAAATACTTCGGCGGAGAAGAGCTGACGGTGGAGGAAATAATACGCGGACTGCTGATAGGCATACGCAGCGGCGCTACCGTTCCGGTAATGTGCGGAAGCGCGCTGGAGCAGAAGGGCGTCTACAGTCTGCTTGACAATATTCTTTACTTTTTCCCGTCCTGTAAGGACAAAATGCACATCTCGGCAGACGGAGATGCGGAGCGCGCCTGCAACGAAAACGAGCCGTTTTCCGCTTTTGTATTCAAAACGATATCCGACCCGTTTGTGGGCAAGCTGTCGTTTTTCAAGGTGATGTCCGGCAAGCTTGACTCCTCCGTTGCGCTCTATAACGCAAACGTCGGAAAGCCGGAAAAAACCGGCGCCATGTATATAATCAGGGGTAAAAAACAGATACCGGTAAACGAGATAGTCGCTGGGGATATCGGCGCCATGTCCAAGCTCCAGTTTACCCTTACCAACCATACGCTTTGCTCCGAGAGCGCGCCCATCGTATATCCGGCGCCGGAGTATCCCAAGCCCTCCATTACCATGTCGGTATACCCCAAGGTCCAGGGCGAGGAGGATAAGGTTTTCAACGGTCTTCGCCGGCTGGAGGAGGAGGACCCGACCTTCCGTCTTACCAAAAACGAAGGCACCAATGAGATGCAGGTAAGCGGCCTGGGCGAGATACATCTTGACGTAATAAGCAAAAAGCTCAAGAGCAAGTTCAATGCCGAGGTCAACATCGTAAACCCGAAGATCCCTTACCGCGAAACCATCAGAAAGGCGGTAAAGGCGGAAGGAAAGCACAAAAAGCAATCCGGAGGCCACGGGCAGTACGGCCACTGCTGGATAGAGTTTGAGCCGCTGTACGATTCGGACAAAAACTTTGAATTTGTGGATAAGGTTGTGGGCGGCGCTGTCCCCAGAAACTTTATCCCTGCGGTGGAAAAGGGACTGCAGGACTGCATCAAAAAAGGCGTGCTTGCCGGTTATCCAATGGTAAACCTGCGCGCAACCCTTTACGACGGCAGCTATCACGATGTCGATTCATCGGAAATGGCCTTTAAGGTGGCGGCATCACTGGCATACAAGAAGGGCTGCAGGGAAGCAAACCCCGTATTGCTTGAGCCTATATACACCGTTACGGTTACCGTTCCCGACGATTACATGGGAGATATAATAGGGGACATCAACAAACGCCGGGGCAGGATACTGGGCATGAACCCCGTGGCCGAGGGCCAGCAGATAATCGCGGAAGCGCCTCTTGCGGAAATGTTCAAGTATTCCACGGATCTGCGCTCCATGACTCAGGCGCGCGGCAGCTTTGAAATGGAGTTTGTCCGCTATGAGGAATGCCCGCCCAATATTGCCCAGAAGATCATTGAATCCTCAACGGTTGACAAGGATGCGGAAGAATAATATAATAAGCTTGCAATCATTCGTAACGACCAAGCCGGCCAAAAGCCGCTTGGTCGTTATACTAATGAAAGGAATGCCGAATGAGAAGGCTTTTTGCACTGTTTTTAATATTGCTTCTGTTTGCGGGATGTTCGCAGCAGCAGGCGGAGATACCGTCGGGCGGCAGCGCCGGGCCGACAATGTCTGGCGGCTCTTCGGAATCCGCTTCTCCGCTTCCAAGCGAAACGCGCACCGAAACCCCGGAGGTCACGACCACCATTCCTCCAAAGCCGGAGCTGGTGACATTCGGATATGTAAAAACCGTTGAGGATGACGGCATAGTTATAGTTATTTGTGATCGCATTTATCACAAGGCTGACGAAATAGACAATAACGGCGACCCTTACGGACATGACTGGACGGAAATTACGGCTCAGGACCGGACGGTCAGGTTGGAGATCACCGGCAATACCAAATATCTGTATGCGGACCTGTTCTCCCAGTCTAGCGGCAGCGACGATAAAATAAGGCTGAAGAGCGTCGGCTGGGAAACTTTCAAATCGGTTTGTACAAAAAGCTATTACGGCTCCAGGCTGTATTTTGAGTTTGTATATAAAGGGGATAAGCTCAGCTCGGCAGAGCTGTATTTGTCCTATTACCTTAACGGCTGATAAAGAACAATGCTTTTTGTTCGGTGAAAGGCTGCAGCGGCTGTTACGGAAACCGTAATCCGTTTGAGGTTAACGGTATTGCCGAAGCGTACAATCTGCGCCCAGGCAAAATTTATCCGCAAAACCAAAGCGAAAAGCCTGATATAACAGCGGCGCAGCGATAAATTATCGCTGCGCCGTTTTAATGCATAAATCGGGGCTTGGAACTGCTTAAGCTTTGCCGTTGCAGCCAAGAACATGGATGAGCTTATGGGAAACGACCTCTTTGACCGCCTCTCTTGCAGGAGCAAGATACTGTCTGGGATCAAAGTGGGTGGGATTCTCATAGAGATGCTTGCGTACCGCGGCGGTAACGGCAAGACGGAGATCGGAGTCGATGTTGATCTTGCACACTGCCATGGAAGCGGCTTTACGCAGCAGCTCCTCCGGTACGCCCTGAGCGCCCGGCATCTGTCCGCCGTACTGCTCGATTATCTTGACATACTCGGGCATAACGCTGGATGCGCCGTGAAGGACGATGGGGAACTGGGGAAGTCTGCGGCTGACTTCTTCCAGAATGTCAAAGCGCAGTCTGGGAGTGCCCTTGAACTTAAACGCGCCGTGGCTGGTTCCGATGGCTATTGCAAGGGAGTCAACACCGGTGCGGGAAACAAACTCTTCCACCTCATCGGGGTGAGTATAGCAGGAATCCTCAGCCGAAACATTTACGTCATCCTCAATGCCGGCAAGCTTGCCCAGCTCGGCCTCAACAACAACACCGCGCTCGTGAGCGTATTCAACCACCTTGCGGGTGATCTCGATATTCTGCTCAAAGGGATACTTGGAGGCGTCGATCATTACGGAAGTGAAGCCGCCGTCCACGCAGGCCTTGCAGATATCAAAGCCGTCACCGTGGTCAAGATGCAGAGCAATGGGAAGATTGCACTCCTCAACGGCTGCCTGAACCAGATGCACAAGATAGTTATGCTTGGCGTACTTGCGCGCTCCCGCGCTGACCTGAAGGATAAGGGGAGCGTTGTTCTCGATACCGGCTTCCACGATACCCTGTACCAGCTCCATGTTGTTGACGTTGAAAGCGCCGATAGCATAACCGCCTTCATACGCCTTTTTAAACATTTCCTTAGTAGTAACTAAAGGCATAAAATCACTCCTTAATTTTTGTTAATCTAATTATAACTAAAATATTCGTTTTTGACTAGTGTTTTGTTTGTTTTTTGCGCTCGCAGAGGCATATTTTTTGTGTTTTTATGCCCAATACGGAAAGTCTGCGGAAAAAATTCCGTTATGGACGAATATGTGTTTGCAATAAGAAAATTCGCCGGTCTGTAAGGGGCAATTTATCGTTGCTTTTAATGTAAGGATTATGTATAATAGATAAAAGGCAATAATAATCCGGAAACCAAATTACGACTTTTAAGGAGATGCGATATGCTTTTATCTGTCATAATCCCTATGTATAACGAAGAGGAAGTAATAGCTCAGACATATAAAAGACTTAAAGCCATACTGGAGTCCATGGACAACGACTACGAAATGGTTTTTGTCAACGACGGCAGCAGGGACGGCACCATGGATATCATGCGGAGCACTGCAGATCAGGACAAAACCGTTAAAATTGTGGATTTTGCCCGCAACTTCGGACATCAGGTGGCCGTTACCGCCGGGATGCTGTACTGCAGCGGTGATGCGGCGGTTATAATTGACGCCGACCTTCAGGACCCGCCGGAGCTGATACCGGAAATGCTTAAAAAGTGGGAAGAGGGTTATCAGGTGGTATACGGAAAGCGTCTCAAGCGCGACGGGGAATCCGCCTTCAAGCTCTTTACCGCCAAGGCATTTTACAAGGTGATAAACAAACTCTCGGGCAACATGATACCGCAGGACACCGGCGATTTCCGCCTTATAGACCGTGCCGTTATCGACATTATGAACTGTATGCCGGAGCATAACCGCTTTTTGCGCGGAATGGGCTCGTGGGTGGGCTTTAAGCAATACGCATACGAATATCACAGGGACAAGCGCTTTGCCGGCACCACAAAGTATCCGTTAAAGAAGATGCT
This sequence comes from Bacillota bacterium, assembly GCA_029007865.1. GTDB lineage: Bacteria > Bacillota > Clostridia > Christensenellales > QALW01 > UMGS1338. Next base: position 3,011 of record JAQXIQ010000055.1, on the reverse strand, counting down.
GAAGCTGGCAAAGGACGGGATAATCTCCTTCAGCAACAAGCCCCTTGAGGCGCTTACGGCCTCGGGATGCGCCTTCGGGTTTGCCGGATGCGTCTGGCTTCTGGTGCTGATTATCCTGGCCATCTGCGCCGTAGGCTTCGGCTCGTGGCAGATAATCCTTGCCGGTATGCTCACCCTTTGCGGCGTGCTTCTTATCGGAATGGGGGTTCTGGGCGAATATATCGGCAGAATATACGACGAGGCAAAGGGCAGACCGCAGTTTACGGTAGCGGCGCTTTATAATTTTGACCAAAACGAACTTGGAGAGTAATAAACCTTAGAACTGGTTTTTATTCATGACTGACGGGCTTATATGCCTGCTTATATCAAACATAAAAAGAGGATAAGAAAATGGTGGACGAAAGACAAAAAGTTCTTGCAAAAAAGCTTGTTAATTATTCCTGCCGCGTGCAGAAGGGGGAGCACTGCCTTATAGAAATGTTCGGCATAGACACCGCTTTTATCAGGCTGCTGATAGAGGAGGTCTATAAGGCGGGAGGAGTGCCGCATGTGTGGCTGAGAGAGCCGGCGGTTCAGCGAGCGCTGCTTATGCAGGCCGGCCGTGAGCAGCTGGAGGCAATGGCAGAGCATGACGCTGCGGAAATGGATAAGATGGACGCGTATATCGGCATACGCACAGGCGACAACAGCTATGAGACATCCGACGTACCCCAGGAGCAGAACGAACTGTACAGCAAGGTGTATTCCTCAAGGGTGCACGGCAGAATACGGGTGCCCAAAACCAAATGGGTGGTGCTGAGATATCCTACGCCGTCCATGGCACAGCTTGCCAAAACCTCGACCGAGGCATTTGAGGATTTTTATTTTAATGTCTGCAACCTTGACTACGAGAAAATGTCCCGCGCAATGGACGCGCTTAAGGAAATCATGGAAAAAACCGATAAAGTGCGCATCACCGGACGGAATACCGACCTGAGCTTTTCCATCAAGGGCATGAATGCGGTCAAATGCGACGGCGGCCGCAACATTCCGGACGGCGAGATCTATACGGCTCCCGTTAAGGACAGCATAAACGGCACTCTGACATATAATACCCCGGCTTTGTATCAGGGCTTTACCTTTGAAAACATATCCTTTACATTCCGTGACGGAAAAATAGTCAATGCAACTGCCAATAATACCGAGCTGTTAAACAAAATCCTGGACACCGATGAAGGCGCACGCTATATAGGCGAGTTTTCCTTCGGTATAAACCCTTATATCAACAAACCCATGCTGGACACCCTGTTTGACGAAAAAATCGCAGGAAGCATACATTTTACGCCGGGAAAGGCATACGACGAAGCGAACAACGGCAATTTTTCCGCCATTCACTGGGATCTGGTTTATATACAGACTCCGGAGTACGGCGGGGGCGAGATATATTTTGATGACGTGCTTATCCGCAAGGACGGACGCTTTGTTCTGCCCGAGCTGGACTGCTGCAATCCGGAGCATCTGAAGTAATGCGCCTGTTTATCTCCGACCTGGACGGCACGCTGTTAAATGACTCCCGTGAGGTTTCGCCCTTTACGGCAAGGGTGATAAACGGTCTTTCCAAACGCGGACTCCGTTTTTCCGTGGCTACGGCCAGGACCGCGGCCACGGTGACCGGGCTGCTAAAGGATATAAGGTTCAACACGCCGCTGGTGCTGATGAACGGGGTGGCGCTATACGATATCCGGGACGGGCGATATGTCTCGGTAGAGGTTATTCCGGCGCAGTCTCAGTCTCTTTTGCGCGACTGCGTAAAGTCAAACGGCTCGGTCGGCTTCTTTTACAGCATTGAAGACAACCGTCTGCACACAGAATATGTCAATACCGATACCCCTAACGCCGAAGCATTCTTGCAGGAGCGCTTTGTCAGATACGGCAAAAAATTTGTGCGAAAAGGCGCGGATGAGGTCTTTTCACGTCCGCTGTGCTTTTATTCCGTGTCCGACACGCCGGAACGCCTGGACGGGATGTATAGCGTCCTTAAAAACGCCGAAGGACTGCACTGCGATTATTACCCGGATAATTATAACCCGGGGTTTATGTATCTGGAGGTTTGCTCCGCCGCGGCTACCAAGCAAAAGGGCGTGGAGAAGCTCTGTCAACTCTGCGGCTTTGACGGCGTAACGGTTTTCGGGGACAATATCAACGATATACCGCTGATGCGTGCAGGAGATGTCAGAGTGGCGGTGCGAAATGCACAGCCCGCAGTAAAGGCCATGGCGTCGGTTTTTACGGCATCCAATAATGATGACGGAGTAGCCAGAGAACTGCTCAGAGTTTTTAATATCACTACGGAGGAAATACCATGATCTCATCAAAAATGAAACAGCTTGGCAGTAAGCGCTCGGTCATACGGGAGCTTTTCGAATACGGAAAACAGCGTGCCGCCGTAATAGGCGCGGAAAACGTCTTTGATTTCAGTCTTGGCAACCCCAGCGTTCCCGCGCCGGAGCAGGTAAACGCGGCAATAATAGAGCTTACGCAAAGTATGCCGTCGGTTATGCTTCACGGCTATACCTCGGCTCAGGGAGACGCCCAGGTGCGCCGCACCGTGGCGCAGAGCATAAAAAGGCGGTTTGATTACGATGCCGACCCCGATAAAATATATATGACGGTGGGTGCAGCGGCATCCTTAACCGTAACGCTGAAGGCGCTTGTATGCACGGAGAATAACGACCAGGTAATCGTCATTGCGCCGTTTTTCCCGGAATACCGCGTCTTTATCGAGGCCACCGGCGCCCAGTGCGTAGTGATTCCGGCCAAGCTGCCCGATTTTCAGATAGACTTTGAGGCGCTTAATAAGTCTATTTGCAAAAATACCAAGGCGGTGATAATCAATTCACCGAATAATCCCTCCGGAGTTGTTTACAGCCCGGAAACCGTAACACGCCTCTGCAAAATGCTCAAAGAGCGCTCGGAAGAGCTGGGGCAGCCCATATATCTTATTTCCGACGAGCCCTACCGGGAGATAACCT
>JAQXIQ010000054.1 GCA_029007865.1 Bacillota bacterium | reverse complement strand
GGCTTTTGCCAGCTTCCGGGTGGGCTTATAGGTGTCCGAGGTGTAATATTCGGTAATCGCACCCATCGCCACACCGGCTATCAGTCCGCACAGCACCGAGCCGTACAGACCCCATACATTTACGGGATTGCCGTCAACCGTCTGGCCGTTAAGCATAAAGTATATGATAACTCCGGCCGCCACCACCATGATGGCCGCGGTAATATACACGCCCTTGCGCAGCGAGGCAAGAAGCTGCTTTTGGGTGGCCTTTTCACCGGTGCGCACAAAAAACGTACCGATTATGGAGGCGATAACGCCCGCAATGGCTATCATAAACGGAACAAGGAAGCCGATATCGCCCAGCCCTGCAAATACGCCCAGCGCGCTTGCGGAGAGTATGGAGCCTACATAGGACTCGTAAAGGTCTGCGCCCATGCCGGCCACATCGCCCACGTTGTCGCCCACATTGTCGGCGATAACTGCGGGGTTGCGGATGTCATCCTCCGGAATTCCGGCCTCCACCTTGCCGCACAGGTCGGCTCCGACATCGGCCGCTTTGGTGAAAATTCCGCCGCCGACGCGGGCAAACAGCGCCATGGAGGAAGCGCCCATGCCGAAGCATATCATGGTGTTTGCGATGGCCGACGCATCAAGATGCGCCAAGTATTTAAGCCCCAGATACCAAAGGCTTACATCGGTAAGACCCAGACCTACCACCACCATACCCATGACGATACCGCTGGAGAAGGCGGTGCGCAGCCCCTTGTTGAGGCTCTGCTTGCAGCTCATTACGGTGCGTCCGTTGCTGGAGGTGGCAATGCGCATTCCTATAAAACCGGCAAGACCGGAGAACACGCCGCCGGTGATAAAGGCAAAGGGGGTAAACCAGTTGCCCGCTCCGAAGGCGGCCAGTATTATAAGTATAACGAATACGCCGCCGAAGAAAATGGCTACGCCGCGGTACTGCCTTTTAAGAAAGGCGTTGGCTGCGCGCCGGATAATAGCGGTAATCTTGCGTACGTCTTCCGTCCCTGCGTCGCTTTTTTTCAGCCGTTTGGCCGTGAAAAAAGCAAAGGCAAGGGCGATAAAAGCCGTCAGAGTGACCAGAAGCATTAAATCCATAAGTGATCCCTTCCTGCTGTTGTGTTTTGCCGCGGCGAAAGCAGGCTTTGCCAGTTCCGGGCGCGGCTTTGTGCGTTAATAACTTATAAATAATATACAATAATGCGGTTATTATTGTCAACTTAATACCATCATTTTATGAAAAAAACTAACACATTTTTCTTAAAAATTAATAAAATTAACACCGGGTGTGAATTATTTTCATTTTTGAGTGTTCGGTAATCCCGCACCGTACCTGCGCGCGCTTGCTTTTAAGCCCGGATGTGCGCTCGGCCGGCCGTGCGGCCGGCTTTTGGGCGGAGCGGAACGGCTGCGGGCGCATGGCGTGTATCATTTCCGTTTGTGCCCGGCATCCGGATGTACAGGAACGGCTGAGGGCGTGCGGCAAAGGCGTGCGCATTATTTTTTGTTTTACCGCTATGCAGACGGGACGAAATATGTTATAATGCTTATATTACAATATTTGTATTCTGTCGTTATGCGGCTTTATCCAAGAATGATAATTTTTCCGCCATGCGGAATGTCGGAGGTATTCCATTGTTTCTGAAAAGACTTGAAGTTTACGGCTTTAAATCCTTTGCGGAGAAAACCGAGCTGGCCTTTACCGAGGGTATCACCGCCATCGTGGGTCCCAACGGAAGCGGTAAGAGTAATGTCGGAGACGCTGTGCGCTGGGTGCTGGGCGAACAGAGCGCCAAGCAGCTTCGCGGCGGCAAAATGGAGGACATTATCTTTAACGGCACCGAGAAGCGCAAAAAGCTGTCCTTCTGCGAGGTTACGCTGGTTTTTGACAATCAGGACAGGGCACTGCCCATCGATTACACCGAAGTTGCCATAACCCGAAGGCTGTACCGCAGCGGCGAGAGCGAATACTGCATCAACCGTGCCCCGTGCAGGCTTAAGGATGTTTCCGAGCTTTTGATGGATACCGGCATCGGCAAGGAGGGGTACTCCATAATAGGGCAGGGAAAGATCGACAATATTCTTTCCAACAAAGCGGAGGAGCGCCGCGGAGTCTTTGAGGAAGCCGCCGGCATCATGAAGTATAAAACGCGCAAGCTGGAGGCCGAGCGCAGGCTGGAGCGCACAAGCGAAAATATCGAAAGGCTCAACGATATCCTCTCGGAGCTGTCCGACAGGATAGAGCCGCTGCGCGAGCAATCGGAGACGGCTCAGAAATATCTTGCCATAAGGGAAGAGCTGCGGGAGCTGGAGGTCAACTTTTATCTGTACCAGTATGATATGGCTGCGCGGCGCAAGGATGAGATAAATTCCGCCCTGGAGTCGGTGGACGGCGAGTATGCCGAGAAGGAGCGGCTGCGCGGCGAGATACAGAAGGCGGAGCAGCAGGGAAGCGAGGTGCTGGCGGCCCTGGAGCAGGAGCTGGAGGGCTTGCGCACCCGCATACTGGACCTTACCGCAAAGATTGAGCAGGGCAGCGGACAGAACAGGGTGTACTGCGAGCGCGCGGCTCATCTCAACCAGGAGGTCGCGAGGCTGGAGGGCGAGCTGAGGCAGGATGAGGAGAGCCGGGAGTCTCTGCTGGCCGCAAGAGGCGGGGACAAAAAGGCCCTGGAGGACAAGCAGCGCGATATCACCGCCGCGGAAGCGCACATCGCCGGCCAGGAGGCGGCGGTGGAGGAGAGGGACAGGCTCTTGGAGCAGGAAAGCCAGGCCCTGGAAGCCATGCGCGGCGAGATAATGGAGGCCATGAACAGGCTCAGCGACGAAAAGGTCAACGCGGGCCGGTATGAGGCCATGAGAAGCGGCATTCAGGCCAGGCTTGAGCAGATAGACGGCAAGAAAAAGGAGCTGCTGCACGAGCTGGAAAGTATAGGCGAGGCCGCAGAGCAGCAGCGCCGGCGCGGAGAACAGCTTGCACAGTATTACGCAGAACTCTCCGGCCAGCGCGATGAAGCGCGCGCGGAGCTGGAAGGCTTGCGCACACGGCGGGAAGGTGTGCAGGCTCAGGCGCAGCAGACCGCGGAAAGACTGCAGGCGGCGGCGCAGAAGGCGTCCATGCTGCAGGAGATGAAAAACGATTACGAGTCCTTTAATAACTCGGTACGGCATATACTTAAGGATAAGCAGAACAATCCCGCGCTGTCAAGGGCGGTAAGCGGCGTCGTGGCTCAGCTTATAAGCGTGCCGCGCGATTATGAGCGCGCGGTGGAAACCGCGCTGGGGGCGGCGGTGCAGAATATTGTTACCCCTACCGAGGAGGACGCCAAGTTCCTTATAGATTACCTCAAGCGCGGCAATCTGGGCAGAGCGACCTTTTTGCCCATAAGCGCCGTTAAAAGCCGGCGCCTGGAGGCCTCGGAGCGCGCCGCTATAAAGGTAAAGGGCTGCTTCGGGGTGGCCAGCGAGCTTGTGAGCTTTGAGGAAAAATACCGCGGAGTGATGGAAAACCTTCTGGGGCGCACCGTTATATGCGACGGGATGGATACCTGCATCGCCATTGCCAGGGCATGCGGACACAGCATCCGTCTTGTAACTCTGGACGGAGACGTTATGAATCCGGGCGGCAGTATGACGGGAGGCAGCAGACAGAGCCGTCTTACCTCGCTGCTGGGACGGACGCGCGAGCTGGAGGAGGCGCAGCAGGAAAGGGACAGGCTGGCCGCGGAGCACAGCAGCCTGCGCGGGAAGGCCGCGGAGCTTACCCGCCGGGAGGAAAAGGCCGCCGAAGCGCTTGCCGGACTGGAGAGCGCCGTGCACGGGGCGGAGGCTGGGCTTGCCGAGGAAAACCGCAAGCTGGGCAAGCTGGAGGACGACGCCGCGCTGAGACGGGAAACGCTGGAGGCTCTGGAGCAGGAGGCAAGCGGGCACGCCGATACGCTTAATGAGATATCGGGCAGGCTTCAGGGCTCTTCCGGACAGGTGGGCAGCATTGAAAGGGACACTAAGGCCGCGCAGGAGCAGCTTTCTGCCCGCACCGCGGAGTATAACGCCAAAAAGCTGGAGCGTGAGAGATGCGTCCAGCAGCTTACTCAGCTCAAAATGCGTCATTCCGCAATGGTGCAGGAGCTCTCCGCCATGCGCTCCGATGCAGAGCGTATAGACAGGGAGCTGGCAGAGCTGGATCGGCGCAGGGCTCATAACACGGGCAAGATAGAAGACTGCAGACGGCAGATAGAGGTCATAGACAGCGAAAGCGTCAGCTCCGGCAAGCAGGTGGAGCTGTTAAAAGCGGAGTTTGAGCGCGCCCGGGAGAGCATGGAGGGGCTGGATAGCAAAAAACAGGCCGCCGCGCAGGAATCGGCGGAGCGTACCCGTAGGGAGCGGGAGCTGGAAAAGGATCTGTCTGCGGCGCAGGAGAAGAAGCATAAATTCGAGCTTTCCCTGCAGAAGGTGGACGCCGATATTGCCCTTATGGAGCAGCGCGTGTGGGACGAATACGAGTTAACGTATTTAAGCGCGTCGGAGCTGCGCAAGCCGGACTTCAAGCCCGCCGGTGTGCAGAGCGACATCAACCGCCTGCGTAGGGATATAGGCGCGCTGGGCGCGGTAAATGTCAATGCCATTGAGGAGTACATAAGCACCAAGGAGCGTTACGAGAGCCTTACCTCGCAGCTGGAGGATCTGGATAAGGCAAAGCAGGACTTAAACAAAATAATATCCGATATGGTCAAAAAGATGGAGAGCCGCTTTACCGAGCAGTTTGCCGTAATAAACAAGTATTTCGGAGAGACCTTCAGGCAGCTGTTCGGAGGAGGCCGTGCGGAGCTGCGCCTGGAGAACGCGCAGGATGTACTGGGCAGCGGAATAGACATTGTTGCGCAGCCGCCGGGCAAGTCGCTGCAGATGCTGTCTCTGCTTTCCGGAGGCGAGCGCGCGCTTACCGCAATAGCAATACTCTTTGCCATGCTCAGGCTCAAACCCACCCCGTTCTGCATACTGGACGAGATAGAGGCGGCGCTGGACGAGCCTAATGTGTATAATTTTGCGGAATATATGCGTTCCTTTACCGACAAAACGCAGTTTATAGTCATTACTCACAGGAAGCCTACCATGGAGGAGGCGGATTCCCTCTACGGCGTGGCTATGGAGGAAAAGGGCGTTTCCCGCATGGTATCGGTCAAGCTTTCCGAGGTTAATTGACGCAGTTTATATACATACTACTATATTATTCATATTATTAAGGAGTCGCGGCATGGGACTGTTTAGCAAAAAGAAGGAAGAAAAGAGCAGCGTTCTGGGGCGTATGGCTCAGGGCCTGTTAAAGACAAAAAGCTCGCTGGGACAGAAGCTGGGAGCTCTGCTTGCCTATTACGACAGGATTGACGACGAATTTTTCGAGGAACTTGAGGCGGTGCTTATAAGCTCGGATATGGGAGCTGCTGCCGCCGGAGAGATCACCGCCTCAATAAAGGAAAAATGCAGGCAGGGAAAGATCAGCGATCCGCAGCGCATAAACGAGCTGCTGCGCCAGAGCATCGCCGACATTATGAAATGCGAACAGACGCCGGAAAAGTATCCTCTGCTCATTCTGGTGGTGGGGGTAAACGGCGTAGGCAAAACAACGGCTATAGGCAAGCTGGCATACAGATATGCCCGGGAGGGCAAAAGTGTACTGCTTGCCGCGGGGGACACATTCCGTGCGGCAGCGGCGGAACAGCTGGGCGTATGGGCCGAGCGCAGCGGCGCACAGCTTGTGAAGCACGGAGAGGGCGCGGACAGCGCCGCAGTAATCTTTGACGCGCTCTCAGCGGCCAATTCGCGCGGCGTGGATGTGTGTATATGCGATACCGCCGGAAGACTGCAGAACAAAAAGAATCTCATGGACGAGCTTGCCAAGGTGGGCAGGATAATTGACCGAAGCTGGCAGGGAGAGCGCAGGACATATATAGTTCTGGACGCCGCTACCGGGCAGAACGCGCTGTCGCAGGTGCAGCTTTTTAATGAGGCTGTAAGTCTGGACGGCATAATCCTTACAAAGCTGGACGGCACCGCAAAGGGCGGCGTGGCGCTGGCCGTTAAAAAGGAGTACGGACTTAATGTTAAATATGTCGGCGTAGGGGAACAGAAGGAAGACCTTCTGGAGTTCGACCCGGAGGAATACGCCGCAAACATTATTTAGCTTTTGCTAAGCTCCGGGGCATTATTTGCCCTTATCACTTATCTGTAAACGCTTATCGTCAAAAACGGATATAAACACTTATTCTAAATACGAAAGGGCCTGAAAAGGGCGCGCTTTTTCATGCGCGCGGCAAACCGATATGCAAGCAGCTGGCAGCAGAACCTGGATAATACCGGACGGATATATTTCCGGCAAGTCGGGCAGTCAGACAAGCCACGACGCGGTATGCGTACTCAACACCGGGGACGCCGATGCCCGGATAACTCTCACTCTGTACTTTGAAAACGACGAGCCCGTCAGCTTTGAGGCGGTGTGCCCCGCGCGCCGCACCCATCATATACGCATGGACAGAATAAGCGCTCCGGACGGGCGCGTGGTGCCGCGGGACACTCCCTACGCCATAGCGGTGAGCAGCAACGAGCCGATAGTGGTGCAGTATTCCAGGCTGGACACCTCCGCGCAGGATACCGCTCTTATGACCACCATGGCGTATCCGGTCTGAGGTCACGGCATTTTCGCTGTTGACACGGCGCACAGTTATATGTTATATTTTTGCTGTGCCGTTTCGGCTCTGCTGCGGCATATTGCATTTAAGGGGTAATCTGCGGGTTTGGCGCGGCAAGCTGCCGTCAAGGCTTTTGCGCTGCGGCCTGCCTGTGCTTATTAAGGATGGGAGGAAACAGGTTGCGGCGCGCTTTTGCGGCGTTTCAGACGCGTTTTATACGGCTTATCGATAAGATTGAAAGCGCACTGCTTATCAGGGTTATCCGGGCCGGCTTGCATAACATGATTCCCATACTGACCATCGGTGCCTTTGCGCTGACGGTGTATTCCTTTCCCGTTGCGTCCTATATAACTTTTATAAAAACCTTTGCCGGAGGCTTTATTTACGGTTTCTTTCACGCCGTGTACAATGCCACCTTCGGCCTGCTTTCCGTTTATATGGCGGTTTCCTTCAGCTACAGCTACTGCTCTTTGAAGGAGCCGGACAAAAGGATAAACATCTGGTGTATTCTCTCTGCGCTCATCGCATTTCTGATGCTGGACGGGATTACCGCCGAGGGCTTCAGCATTGCTTCGCTGGGAGCCGTCTCGGTATTTCTTGCAATGGTGACCTCCATAGCCGCTTCGGCAGTATACCTGGAGGTTCACCGCAGGTTTGCCCTCCGGCGGGAGAGCTTTTCATACGGCGCGGATTCCAGGCTTAACCATACCGTGGCAGCCATAATTCCCACGGTAATTATCATTATACTGTCCGCCGCCGCGGCATTTTTGGTAAAGCTTACGGGCAGAGCCAATATGAACGAGCTTATTTCCGATGCGCTTAACGGGCTTTTCAGCGGCGGCTCCTCCTCCTTCGGCACCGGGCTTGGCTTTGTGTTTTCCTCCAGTATTCTCTGGTTTTTCGGTATACACGGCGGTAACTGCCTGCAGGGGGTTTCCGATACGCTTTTCGTCCCGCTGCTGCAGAGCAATATTCAGGCGCTGGCGGCCGGAGGAGAAGCGACGGAAATACTTTGCAAGCCGTTTTTTGACTGCTTCATTCTTATGGGCGGCTGCGGCAGCAGTATTTGTCTTTTGTTTGCCATCCTGCTGTTTTCCCGGGACCGCAATATGCGCGATATCGCCAAGACCTCGTCCTTTCACATGGTTTTCAATATCAACGAGCTCATGGTATTCGGCCTTCCCATAGTTTTTAATCCCGTGATGCTTATACCTTTTATACTCGTGCCCATTTTGCAGTATATTATCGCTTATGCCGCCACGTATCTCGGCCTTGTGCCGGTAATCACCTCTGCGGTAGAGTGGTCTACGCCGGTGCTGGTGGGGGGCTATCTGGCCACGGGTTCCGCGGCGGGCAGCCTGCTGCAGCTTTTCAATATCGCCGTGGGCGTTGCCGTATATGCTCCGTTTGTGCGCATTATGGGCAGCATTCGCAAAAAACGCAAGCTGGACAATTATAAGGCCTTTACCCAATACTGCAGAGCCAATGAGGAACAGCTCCGGTCCGCAAGGCTTTCCGAGCTTAACGGCGATTACGGCATGGTGGCCAAAGCGCTGATTCTTGACCTTAAAAAAGCCGTTGATTCCGGCGAATATCGCCTGTTTTATCAGCCGCAGTATAATTATGCCGGAGATTGTATCGGTGTGGAGGCGCTGCTGCGCTGGAAGCATCCGGAATACGGAACGGTGGATCCGCCTCTGGCCGTGCGGCTTGCCAAAGAAGGCGAGTTCCTGGAGGAGCTGGAAAGGGGTATCCTTGCAAAGACAATGGAGGACAGGGAAAGGCTTTTGGAGAGGTTCGGGAGCAATATACGCATCTCGGTAAATGTCACCGGGCATACGGTATCCTGCGAAGCGTACTGGTCATTCCTTAAGCAGCTTTACCTGCAGGGCAGGCTTAAATACGAGCAGCTCTGCATAGAAATCACGGAGCAGGACGCCCTGTCCTTTGACAGCTGTCTGCTAAAGCATGTCCGGGAGATGCGGGAGTGCGGCGTTACCTTTGCGATAGACGATTTTTCCGCCGGTCAGACCTCTATCCGTTATCTGAAGGAGGAATTATTCGACCTTATCAAGCTGGACGGGAGCCTGGTGCAGGGCATGACGGTCAATCCGCGCTGCAGCGAAATAATAGCCTCAATAGCTCAGCTTGCCGGGTCTCTGCATATCGGTGTTTTGGCCGAGTTTGTGGAAACCGAAGAAATGAAGGAGCTGCTGCACCGGGCAGGGTGTGACAATTATCAGGGCTATCTGTTTTCTCCTCCGGTGGACATATCCACGGTTGATTTCCCCGGTCTGTAATATCCGCAGGGCGCAACAGTGCGGCTGCGGAGGCTTGCCTCCACTCGGGTATTACACCCCAAACAATAAAAACAGCAAAGCCCACTGTGCCTTGTATTGCAGGCAAGTGAGCTTTTTTGCGCTTGTCTTTCCGTACCGCGGCCGTTTGTCATTCTATCTGTACCGCGAGCAGCCGCGCGCCCAGCTCCGCGGCTTTTCTGGCGTTTTCCGTTAACTTTCCGCCTATCACTATTCCGCCTACGATATCGGAGGAGGATATGATGGGTACCAGATGCTGCTCCGCGCCCTCGGCACAGGGTATATCGGACGCGCGCCTGCTGTGCAGCAGCCGGAGTATCTGCTCGTCCACGGCACTGTCCTTGAGCTGCTTCATGGCGCCGCAGGCCGCCACCACGGTCTCGTTGTCGCATATATAGGCAGAAACGCCAAATACCGCGTAAAATGCGTCCAAAAAATCCTGCGCTGCAGCGGTAAGGCGGCTTATGGCAGAGTATTTCTTTAACACTATGCCGTCCTTTTCGGTAAATATCTCTAACGGGTCTCCCTCACGGATGCGCATTGTACGCCGTATCTCTTTTGGGACAACTATGCGTCCCAGTTCATCTATTCTTCGCACTATTCCTGTTGCTTTCATATATACATTTCTCCTTAATTTACAAATTGTGTTGTTATTATCTGTATTTTGAGAAGATTTATACTGTATGAATTTACTTTTTAAGGCTATTATTTTATAATAAATAAAAGGCGGTGAAAATATGGATTTATCAAAAGAAAACGAAAAGTATATTTATGATTTTATAGATAAAGAATTGCGATTTATGCCGAGCGTTAACAGAGGTTTCTTTTTGCCATTTTCCATCAATCGACCTTTTGCAGTGTATGATATTTCTCAAATGACCGATTCTCAAATTGATTTGTTGCATGAATCGGCACCGAGCGCCCTTGCAAACTGTTTGCCGCCAGGGCACCTGCTTTATGCAATTGATTGGTTTCATAGTTTCATACTGTATGACCCGCGCAATTCTGAAAATATCCAAAGTAACGAGCCTGACGTTCCACAGTATAACAGCAACGGTATTGCTTATTTCCATACCTTTTACCCTAACGGTGATTATTATTTCTTTATTGAAAAGTACGGGGCGTTTGGTTATCTTTCGCACCCTTGGCGCGAAGAGGTATGGATCTATGGAGAAGCGCTTTTAAAAGAATTTTCAAAAATCGAAAAACAACTTGGTTTCATCAAAAAATCAATCGTACAATAAAAGACACTGTTTTCAAGCCAAAAGCGAGGTGAAATCACCTCGCTTTTGCTATGTATATTCTTGGTGTTTTAATAACACCAGCATCTTTTCTTCTCACAATTCCTGTTGCGTTCATATATAAAAATCTCCTTGCTTTACAAATTTGTACTGTTAGTATCTGTAAAACGGGGAGATTAATACTTTTTCAAATAATTGTTCACATATATTTTTTAAGCATTCGTTCCATATGCGACAAATCATAAAAACCGCAGTTGTGCGCAATTTCGGTTTTTGAGCAATTCAAAGAATCTAACTGCTCTATCGCTTTTTTACATCTGTAATTGTTCAAATATTCTATTGGTGCCATACCACAAATAGCCTTAAAGCTACGCAAAAAAGTAGAGCGCGACAAAAATGTCATATTACAAAGTTCTTCTATCGTAATTCTCTCGTTGTATTTTTTATGTATGTATTCAAGGGAATTGATAATTTGTACCTCATATTGCTTATCTGCGGAATCCTTATTGACACCGATTTGTTCTTTTAAAAGCAAAGAAAACCAATAAAGTATTTTCCAAGTTGTATGGTATTTAAGGGCCGCACATTCTTCCCAGGTAAATGCGCCGTTATCATCAATAAATTCCAGCTCATTTTTAAGCTGTAACAATTGAGATTGATCGAGGTGCAGAAAAAATGCATTTGAAAAATTACTTCGTAAAATGGGCTCAATCTCAGTGAGTTGTAAAAAACCGTCAAACTTTTCTGTTTCGGCTTTATTGCGGTCAACAAAGCTTCTTTGCAAAAGAATGTGATAAACCTCTAAGTTGTTGGTATCGGTATATGCGTGCGCAATCAAAGGTGGAATCACAAAAACATCTCCGCTCTTTGCTTTAAATTTGCCGTTTTCTATGCAGTGCATTCCTGTGCCCGACATAACTATGTTCACCTCATAAAAATCATGATTGTGCATTTCTATAGAATAATCCGTATAGGTGAAGGCACACACCGAAAAACCCTTATGAAAAGTTCTTTTTTCATCACAATGGAATTTGATATCAACCATAATAACACCACTTTGAAACGATTATACATAATTTTGATTATATTGTACTATTATTATTTCACAAAATCAAATATAATGCAAGTATAAAAGCAAAAGAGGTGCAGTATGAAAAGAATAGAATTTTTGCGCAAACAGGTATTTGAAAACCTTAATTTCAGTAATGAGTTTCATTATCTTTTTTATAAAAATTATGAGCATCACTCCGATTTGACGGAAGAAGAACGATATGCTGAAGCCTTTTATTTTGCTTTTTCAAAGCTTACACCCTCTATAACTGAAGGCGAGCTTATTGTTGGAAAGCGTGATATCCCGCTTTGTGCCTGCGAGCAACAAGAATGGGTATCCGTATATAAAGCGATTGCAGAAGCACGACGAAAAAAAGCAGGCAACGGTCAGGATTCACATATGGCTATTGATTATGAATTGGTGTTATCAAAAGGAATCCTCGGTATCATAAAAACAATTGACGAATATTTATTAACCTGTGATAAAGAAAAGGAGTCCTTTTACAAATGCTGCAAACGATGCTTGCAGGCAGTAATTAAGCACTCGGAAAACTATGCCGATTTAGCACTGAAAATTAGCAAGGAAACTGACGATCCGACAAGGCGGAGTGAGCTTAAAAAAATTGCTGAAATATGTAAAAAAGTTCCTGCGTGTCCTGCCGAAAGCTTTTATGAAGCGGTGCAATCGGTTCACTTCATTACCCACTGTTTATCGCTCAATCCTTTCAGGACAGGTACCCAGCAGTTTCAACTTGGTCACCTCGACAGATATCTTTTGCCTTTTTATGAAAGAGATATACAAAACGAAACGATTACAAAAGAATATGCTCAACTTTTGCTTGATTGCCTTGGAATTCAGATAAATATGCGTGTTCACAGCGGACTTTCGAGTGGTTATATGGTGGGCGGTCGTGATGAACATGGTGATATTGTTGCAAATGAACTTACCGAAATGTGTATGCAGGTAATCGATGATATCCGTTTAGTTTACCCTGCTGTGGGCCTTTGCTATACCGAAGGTATGCCGGAAAAGTATCTTAATAAGGCATGCGAGCTTCTTGCAAAAGGCTATTCTCATCCTGCCGTTTTCAACGATGATGTAATAATAAAGGGACTTCTGCACTATGGTGTTCCCGAAGAACAGGCGCACAACTATATACATAGTACCTGCGTTGAAATCACTCCCGTAGCCGCTTCAAATGTATGGGTTGCAAGCCCCTATACCAATATGCCGCAGCTATTGTTGGATTTAATGAATAAAGAGTATTCCACGTTTGATGATTTGGTAAATGCTTATTTTGAAAAACTCGACTCACACATAAAGTCTAATTTTGAAGCAGAAAATCACAACCGCTCTGTTCGGGCGCATAATTCGATCAATCCGTTGCTCTCCTGTTTTGTCAATGACTGTTTGGAAAAAGGATTAGACATTGAGCGCGGTGGCGCTGAATACAACTGGATAATGCCATCCTTTGTGGGCATGGCAAATCTTGTTGATTCGCTATACGCTATAAAAACACTTGTGTTTAATGAGAAAAAACTTACTCTTTGCGAATTTAAGTCCATACTTGAAAACAATTTTGAGGACAACGAGGCTCTTAGGCTCTACATACTGAATCGAATTCCGAAGTATGGCAACGACGTAAACGAAATCGACCAATATTTTGCACTTATTTCCGAACATATCGCAAGCGAATGCAAAAAATATTCAGGATTACATTCCAACTCAAATCTGATTCCCAGCGTCTTTTGTTGGGTAATGCACGAACGATTTGGAAGGGAAACCTCTGCTACTCCCGACGGAAGAAAAGCAGGATTCCCTTTGGGAGACGGTTCAGGCCCTTGCCAAGGCAGAGAAATGAATGGGCCGACAGCCTCTGTCCTATCATCAACTAAATGGGATCACTCCAAATTCATCGGCGGTGTTGCGGTAAACCTCAAGTTTTCCAAAGCATCCTTGGGTAGAGATTCATTAGATGCAATGATATCGATCATCAAAACATATCTAAAACGCGGTGGTCTTGAGGTGCAGATAAATGTGGTGGATAACGAAACGCTCAAAAAAGCGCAGCACAATCCCGAGGCGTATCGGGATCTGGTGGTACGCATCGGTGGTTACAGTGATTATTTTGTGAGGCTTTCGCCCGAAATGCAGGAGGAAGTTATTTTGAGGACAACGCACAATGCATGACAAAGGAACAATATTTAATATACAAAGGTTTTCTACATCCGACGGTCCCGGAATTCGAACGGTCGTATTTATGAAAGGCTGTCCGCTCAATTGTGCTTGGTGTCATAATCCCGAATCAAAAAGTGTCATAGCAGAGCTTTTCTATAAAAGTGAACTGTGCATTGCTTGTGGAGCTTGCGCTAATGTTTGTAGTGCTAATGGGCATACTTTAGCGGATGGTATGCACGATTTTGACCGTAAAAAATGTATGCATTGCGGAAAATGTGCTCAGGTATGTTATTCAAACGCATTGGAAATTTGCGGAGAAGAACGAACCGCCGAGGACATTATAAAAACTGTGCTGCAAGATAAACTCTTTTATGAAGAATCAGGTGGAGGTATCACTCTTTCAGGCGGTGAACCACTTTTGCAATTTGATTTTACGCTGTCGCTTCTTAAACTTGCCAAAAAGAATAATTTGCATACAGTTGTTGAAACCAGTGGTTTTTCAGGCCGAGATTTAACCATACTCAATAACTTTGTAGATTTATGGCTATATGACATTAAAGTATTCCCAGAAGAAGAACACATAAAGAACACCGGCGTGTCAAATAAGATAATATTTGATAATCTTTATCAGCTTGATAATGTTGGCGCGAAAATTGTTTTGCGATGTCCTATTATACCGAATATAAATATGACAAAAAAACATTTTGATAATCTTGCCAATCTGGCAAACACCCTTAACAACACTATCGCCATACATTTGGAGTCATATCATCCTTTAGGGCTTTCTAAAGCAGGTCAATTAGGTAAAAGCCAAACGTATCTGAATGAAAAATTTTTGGAACCGTCATCACTTGAGCCTTTTGCAGACATATTACGGCGAAAAACAAAAAAAGAAGTAGTTATTTTGTAAAAAGCGAGGTGAATTTCACCTCGCTTTTGCTAAGTATCGGTCAAAATATGCTGTTTTAGTCAAAAATCTTTCTTTAAAAATCGTCCGAAAACCCAGTGGTTATAAGGGTTTATTGCATTTTTGTGTTATTACAACACGAGCCTCTATTCTTCGCACTATTCCTGTTGCCTTCATAACGGTTCTCCTTAGCATTGTATTTCTATAGTATTGTTTGTATTTGGTAAAGCATTATTCACTTTTTTTATCCTTTTTGCCGCCCCGGGGCATTAGCCCGTATCCCTGCGCGGAATACGGCGGTGCGGCGGTATGGATAATAAAACACGGCGGACTTCTGCGTCCGCCGTGCTCAAAGGAGATTATAATGAAGAAATAACTCTTACGCGTTTATTGCTTGTCGGCTCTGCTGACCTGCCGGATCTTTTCGTTATATACAGGGGCGATGGATTCAAAATAGGACTGCGCCGTTACCTCTCCGGAGAGTATTTTCACGGTGGTCTCAACGCTCATGTAGTCCCAGTTGATGCCGTAGAATACTGCCTTGCTCTGGGTGGTAATGCTCTGCAGATAGGTAAGGAATTCAACGGATTCCTCATCGTTGCAGTACATGCTGATCTCGCTTTCAAAGAGTATCTGGTTTTCCGCGCTGCCCTTGGCGTATATGGGACGGTAAAGCATCTTCATGGCCTTGAGCAGACCGTCGGGGTTGTTGCAGTCCTTGAAGATTACAAAGCACTCGCCGGGCTGGTTTTCCGATGTGTAATCCGTGGCGTCCGGTCCCATGGGCACGGGCAGCCAGCCGTATTTATCAATGCTTCCCTTTTTGTTGTCAAAGGTGCGTCTCCAGTGGTTGATCATAAAGGCGGTCTGTTCCGATTTGAACACGGTAATGGCGTCCTGGTCGTATGCACCCTTGTCCAGGGGACAGGTATATCCCGAATCGTAAAGACTCTTGAGCAGATCCCAGCCCTTGGCATGCTTATCCGAATAACCTACAAAGACATCCTCACCGGATTCGGATGCTATTATGTCGCCGCCGTTGGAAAAGGCAAGCTGGAGCCCAAGGTCATACCATGTGGTTCCCCAGACGCCGCGGTCGCCGTCCGTCACGGCGGCGCAGATATTGCTGAAGACATCCCAGTTCCAGGTCTTGTCCTTTACCATGGCATAAAGCTGCTGCGGAGTATATCCCGCTTTTTCCACAAGACTGTAGTTAAAGAAGGTTACCTTGGCAGCCTCTATGGTCTTCATTCCCACGGTATTCATAACAAAACCGTACAGCTTTCCGTTAAAGGTGCAGTACTGCTCCTGCTGCTGCACATCCCAGTAGGCGTCATCGTCAAAGGAAATATTGTGGTCGCTTATGGCCTCCAGGCAGGAGCCGGGTATTTCCATGTACCAGTAATGGTCCATGATATTGGCTACGCTGCCGCCGTGCATGCCGTCTGCAAGAGGCGTACCGGAAAAGGCGGAAGAACGCACCTCGTCCCAGTACGAGCCGGTCCAGGGAATAAATTTAATGGTGATGCCGTATGTATTCTTGAGAGTATCCAGAGTTTCGGCACGGTAGCGCCCTACAATGGATTCATCGTCGCGGAATTCGGTCTCTTCCTGTCCTGACTGCAGCCACCAGTGATACAGTCTGTAGGTGTCGCCTGCTTTGAGATACTGGAGCTCACTGTCGGTCTCTGTATTCTGCGACGCGCTCGGTACGGGCGTCGGACTGTTGCCGGTGGGGGCTTGGTCTCCGCAGGCCGTAAACGCAAAGCACACAGCAAGACACAAAGCGGCGGCAAGCCATTTGCAAGCTTGTTTCATGTTGATTCCTCCTTGTTTGTCGTTAATTTATTTTATCAAACCCGTGAGTTTTTATAAATGAATAATACTAACTATGGAATGTACAAAACTAACAAAAACCTTCGGTCGGTGTATGCTTTTACGCAGCGTACGGCTTGTATTAAGCACTGTAATAAGAAAAAACAGCACAAAACTAATATTTTATGCCGCCTAGGCCTTGCGCCCGGGTTATAAAGCAGGCCTGCGGCAGCGGACATTACGGCATTCCGGCTTGCGGCAGTGGACATTACGGCATTCCGGCCTGCGGCAGTGGGAATTACGGCATTCCGGCTTGCGGCAGCGACATTACGGCACTCCGGCCTGCGGCAGTGAGCGTTGCGGCAATCGGACTCTCGGCGCGGCGCACTGCCGCCCGGGCGGCGCAGACGGCAAAAAACAGCGGCCTTCGCCCGGGGCGAAGGCCGCTGTTATATGGAGAATAACTGCGATTATCTCTTCTTTTTGCCTACCAGAAGTGCGCCCAGTCCGGAGATGCAGGCAGCTGCATAACCTATAACGCTCAGGTCGGCGGTATCTTCGGTTTCCACCTTCAGTATATCGTTGCTTTCCATTGCGGAGGTGCCGTATACAAAGATGTTGTCAATAATAAGACCTTTGCCCTCCTCAGGCGCTATTTCGCCGATGCGCAGTCCTATCAGATTAGTAATGGAGGGATCGATCCGGCTTCCCTCGGTACCGTGCCAGAGACCGCGAAGGCTGGCAAACGGGAAGAGAATGTATCCTTCAAAGCCTGCGGGTATACCGTCCTCATCTCCCAGGACAACCATGCCGTCGCCGTTGCTGGTGCGCTCCGTTACTCCGCCGTTCATATCTACCGTGTAAAACACGGTGCCGCCCAACTGGTCAAAATACTCCGTTTCGGTTCTGTCGGCACCATAGTAGCCGTACCAGTGTCCCACAAAGCCTATCGGGGCAGAAGTGGTGTTTTTGATGTACATACCAAAGCCCACCGCACCGGCTCCGGAGCTCATGGCGTTGCGGTTGTTTCCGGTGTCGTACTGCACATTGCCGGTCCATCCGGAGTTGGAACTTATGACCAGCTGACCGTCAACAAAGCTGGAGTCCAGTATTGTGTTGCAGTAGCTGGGCGAAGCCGCGCCGGACATACCGTCAAAATCCTCCAGGACAAAAATCTTCATGCTGGTATCGCTCCACGGAGTGGGCTGGGCTGCGCTTGCAAGAGCCGGAACCAGCATTATGAGAACCGCAAGCATTACAATAAATATTTTTGCTGTCTTTTTCATTGCTTTATCCTCCTTGTTATTTCAGGTACATTATAAAATGCCGCCCTTTTTTATTCAATGCACAAAGGTAACGACATATAGTACATTCCTTAGAATAATTAGCACAATTCTATTATTATCGCGGCACGCGCCTCAATATGGATAAAATGTCCGCAAAAATGTATGATTCTGCATAAAAATAGTATTTTTTTTAGAAATTCAAACAAAAAGGTGTTATCCCGAGCTTAAAATGTGATAAAATATGATGCAGTTGCAATACAATCAGGCCGATATAATCAGGCCAAAGTATATATGGGAGATCAAAATGAGGCTGACATACGATACGGAAAAGCTTACCGCGCTGCTGAAGGATTTTTATATTCTTACCAAAATGAGACCTACGGTGTTTGACGACAGTTTTACCGAGATCGCTCAGTATCCGACCACGCTGTGCGATTTCTGCGCCGAGATAAAAAGCCATCCCGAGAGCTGTGCCAGATGCAAACAGAGCGATATTGCCGCGTTTAATATGTGCAGCAAAACCGGAGCAAGCTATACCTATACCTGCCATGCCGGGCTCACCGAGACCGTGGCTCCGATAAAGTGCGACGGCGTGATTATAGGCTATATGATGTTCGGGCAGGTAACGCAGGCCAGGGATAAGGAACAGGGCTGGCAGGACATTGCCGCCAGAACGGCAGACTATCCGGTGGACAGCATTTATCTCAGAGAGGCATATTACCGCCTGCGCTCCACCACGGAGGAGCACATAAGCGCTGCGGCGCATATTCTCCAGGCCTGCGCAGGATATATATGGTATTCGGACTGCTTTGTGGAGTCCGGAGACGACACGGCACTCAGGATAGAGCAGTACATTAACCGAAACATATCCAAAAAGCTTACCAGCGAGGTGCTGTGCCGCGAGCTGTCCCTCAGCAGGGCTATGCTTTATCAGGTTTCAAGGCAGAGCTTCGGTATGGGCATAGCCGGATATATCAAGAGTAAACGGATGAAGCTGGCAAAGCATCTGCTCATGGCAACGGATTATAAGATAAGCGCCATAGCCGATATGACCGGAATAGGGGATTACAACTACTTTACCAAGCTGTTCAAAGCGCAGACGGGCCTTACGCCCAAAGAATACAGAAAGCGCGATGCGCCTGCGCCGTCAGGGTCGGCCGCGGGGGCGGATGAACCGTATTCCGGGTAAACCTTTCGTTTGCGGACGGGAAAAGCGGCAGCGCATGGGTTGTGCGTCCCGGCAGGGCTGCATCCGCGCCGCGGCGTAATCTGTTTGCAAATAGCATTTTAATAAATAATAAAAAGCAGCATCCACGCCGCGGCGTAATCTGACGGAAAAACCGCAAGTATGCCGATTCGTCGGAATATAGCGCGATAATGCAGAATTTGTATTGACAAACCCGAAAGTGTGTAATAAAATAAGCGTAAAGATGCAGCATGATATGCGGGCGTAATTTAATGGTAAAATATCAGCTTCCCAAGCTGGCCTTGCGAGTTCGATTCTCGTCGCCCGCTCCATTTACCGGGACATGCTGCATTCAAACTAATATTAACGGAGGTCAACTATGGCAAAGGCAAAATTCGAAAGAAACAAGCCGCACGTAAATATCGGAACCATCGGTCACGTCGACCATGGTAAGACCACGCTTACAGCGGCGATCACCACCGTGCTTTCCAAGCTGGGCAAGGCAGAGGCAATGGCGTATGACGCAATTGATAAGGCG
>JAQXIQ010000053.1 GCA_029007865.1 Bacillota bacterium | reverse complement strand
TTATTTCCGACGAGCCCTACCGGGAGATAACCTACGGCGCAGAGGTACCGTATCTGCCCAAATACTATGACAATACCATAGTGTGCTACTCCTACAGCAAATCCCTTTCGCTGCCCGGAGAGCGTATAGGCTATATACTGGTTTCCTCGGGCTGCGCGGAGGCGGCCGACATATATGCCGCCGTGTGCGGCGCGGGCAGGGCGCTCGGGTTTGTGTGCGCGCCCTCACTGTTTCAAAGAGTTGTGCAAAGGTGCGTTGACGTTCCCTCAGATGTCGAAGCATACAAACGAAACCGCGACCTGCTTTACGGCTCGCTTACAAAAATGGGTTACGAATGCGTGCATCCCGACGGCGCGTTCTACCTGTTTGTAAAGGCGCCGGAGCCCGATGCAAATGCATTCTGCGAGCGTGCAAAGGCGCTGGAGCTGCTGCTGGTGCCCAGCAACGATTTCGGCTGCGAGGGCTATGTGCGCATCTCTTATTGCGTGTCCTATGATATGATCAAGCGCTCGCTGCCGGCGTTTGAAAAGCTGATAGCGCAATACCGCAAATAGCGGGGAAGAGCGCAAAACAGCGGACGGCCGGCGCAATGCTTGCAGCTGTCCGTTATACGGCGGGCTGTCCGTTATACAGCGCGCGCACGGGATTTTTATATTCGTTAGCAAAGGAAACTGTATGTTAAGTTTTGATATAATTAAACCGGAAGAAGCAAAAGACCT
Source organism: Bacillota bacterium (assembly GCA_029007865.1). Classification (GTDB taxonomy): domain Bacteria; phylum Bacillota; class Clostridia; order Christensenellales; family QALW01; genus UMGS1338. The sequence continues at coordinate 9,484 of JAQXIQ010000053.1, read as the reverse complement.
TGCCGCCCTTGCGGATGAGATATGGCACGAATACTTTCCTTGTATTTTGTCCCAGGGACAGATTGACTATATGCTAAAGCGTTTTCAATCCGAAAAAGCCGTACTTGAACAGCTGGGTGACGGATACATATACTGTTTTATCCGCAGCGGCGGCGATGTATGCGGCTATATGTGCATAAGGCCGGAGGAGAAGCGCCTGTTCCTTAGCAAGCTTTATATCAAGGCGGAGTATAGGGGAAGGGGGATGGCATCCTGGGCCATGTGCTTTATCAGGGGGTTCTGCAAGGGAAAGGAATTATCGGAAATATATCTCCATGTCAACAAGTATAACGAGCATTCCATTGCCGTATATTCTCATCTGGGCTTCGAAATTGCCGATTCCTGCGTGGATGACATAGGCAGCGGTTATGTAATGGACGATTATATAATGACAATGCGGCCGTAGCCCGGGATAAGCGCTAAGACGGAAAATACAGCCTGATCATGGCTGTATTTTTGTTTTATACGGATATTTCGGCTCTTAACCGGCAAACTTGGCTGCGCTTCCGGTATGCAAGCTTGCGTTTCCGGTGTGCCGGTCTGCGCTTCCGGTGTTCTGGTCTTCGTTTCCGGTATGCCGGTCTGCGCTTCCGGTGTACCGTTATGCTTTACCGGTGTGCGTGCTACTTTTCCGGTATGTCTTTGCTGCCGGATTCCTCGGCATTGCGGCTTTCCCGGAGCTTGACCATCTGGGAGGCCGCTTTTCGTCTGTCCTCCGTCATGGCGGCATAATGCTTTTTGGTGGTATTAACGTCTTTGTGTCCCAGAACATCGGCCACCAGATAAATATCGCCGCTTTGTCTGTACAGGTTTGTACCGTATGTCGAACGCAGCTTATGCGGAGTTATCTTTTTAAGAGGAGTGGCTATACGGCTGTATTTCTGTACCAGATACTGTATGGAGCGCTGCTGCATTCTTTTGCGCTGCCCGGAAAGGAACAGGGCAGAGGCAGCGTCGTCGTCAGCCGGTACGATGGTATTGCGCTGCTCCAGATATGCCAGAAGCACTTCCGCGACTTCGCTGCTGATATACAGTATTACCTCGTTGCCGCCCTTTCTTGTAATCTTGATGCTGTTATCGTCAAAATTGACATCATTTACATTTAGTCCTACGCATTCGCTTACCCGGATGCCGGTGCCCAGCAATAAGGTAATAATTGCCAAATCCCGTTTTTTTGTGCTGCGGTGCAGGGCTTTCTGACGCTCGGTGAGCTTTTCGCCGGATTCCACCTCGTCAAGCAGCTTTTCTATTTCGTCCACTTCCAGCCGCAGGATTACCTTTTCATGCAGCTTGGGGGAGTCCACTATGGCGGCAACGTTACTGCTGAGCTTTTCCTTTTTGAAAAAATACTTGAACAGCGAGCGCACGGTGCTGAGCTTGCGCGCTTTGCCGCGTTCGCCGTTTTCGCTTGTAATGACTATTGTTTTGTTTTCGTAGTTGTAATTACGGTCATAAACTGAAACATAATCAAGAAATTTTTCTATGTCGGCGGCAGTAATGGTTTCCATGTCGTCCAGCGTGATACTGCGCATGGGCTTGGAATCCAGCAAGGCGTCGGAAATGTATTCAAAAAACAGCTTTAAGTCGTAAACATAATTAAGCCGTGTTAGCGCGCTTGTACGGGAGGAAATGGCTCTGAAATAAGCGTCACAGAATTCCGGAAGTTCAGCAGAGGCAACGCGGATCTTTTCGTTAAGCTCACGGGTTCGCTGTTTGTAATAATTTATGTTTGTATTTGCGGTACTGTTTTTTTCCTTCATAAAACCTCACCGTCTTAATAAAAGAGGGGCAGAGCGGCTTAATACTTTTCGCAAAACACAACTTTTGCGAAAAGTAAGGCGAGGGGCGGTATATTGCATGCGGTATATTATATATCTTCAGCCTCAAATCCGTCGGTTTCGCCGCCGCAATCATTATCATTACAGCGGCCAAAATTATCGCTTGCATTACATGATTCTCCGGCTCTGTACGCGCTGTTTTGATCTGCATCGGAAACGCTGTTTTCAGCGTCAGAGCTGTCATTGCTGTTTAATCCAAGTTCGCCGCAAACCGCCGACAGATCAAGGTTTACGCTCTGCAGTATCTCGCGCTGCAACGCATCGGAATCAATCGCGGCATCCGATGCGGCATTTTGTTCCGGCGCTCCGTTTAATAAACCGTCAGCCGTGCCGTTGTCCGCCGGCAGGCTGACTGCCGTATCCGCCGCAAGCAGCCTTTCGCTTGACCATGCTTCAAACTGCGTTATGCGCTCCATGATGTCGTTATATGCTTCCTGAGCGGCCAGCTTCATTTCACCGATGCCGTCACGGCAGCCGTTTATTCTGTCTTTCCATTGCTCGGAGATCTGCTTATAATGCTCGTCTGAGCGCCTTGCACGCTCTTTATAATCGTTTTCGATATCCTGAGCGCGTTTTACGGCGTCAATCAGTACATCGGAAACAGATTTTGACGCATGCTCCAGCTCGGCTATCCTGGCTCTGTACTTTTCATTATCGGCATTGGCGGCATTAAGTTCCTCCCTTAACCGGGCTATCTGTGCTTCATAATCGCTTTTCTGCTGCTCTATAAACCGGTCAGTCTCTTTCTTGTCGTAGCCTCTGAAAGTCGTCCTCATTTACGCGCTCCTTTATCTTGCTCGGGCAATTATTTGTGCTGCTGTTTGCAGTTGCCCTCCAACAGCAGCTTTTGCTTCAGATCATACAGCTTTTGTGACAGGTCCACCTTATAAATATGCGGCCGCACCAATCTCTTGTATTCGTCCCACAGAGTGTTCATCTGCTCCTTATGATATGCCGCAATATCCGTCAGATCCGGGCTCTGATATACCTGTTCCCCATTGACAAAAATTGGTTTAAGCAGCGGTCTTGCGGTAAAATTTTCCACCGTCATGCGCTTCCATGTGGCCTGAGGGTCGAAAATTTCCATGGGCTTGGTTGTGTCGATGGTTTCATCGCTGAGACAGATATAATCCGCAATTGCCTTGCCCGTGGCGTTATCATACAACCTGTAAACATCCTTTATGCCGGGGTTTGTCATCTTTACAGGGTTTTCCGAAATTTTTATCTTAGGATATACGACGCCTTTTTTGATAATGGCGGAGAGCTTATATACGCCTCCCAGCGCCGGCAGATCGTCGCTGGTGATCATCTTTGTACCTACGCCCCAAACGTCGATTGCCGCCCCTTGTGAGCGCAGCTCCCATATTGTTTGCTCATCCATATCGCCGGAAACAAAAATCTTTGCCTCCGGGAAGCCTGCCTCGTCCAGCATCTGTCTGGACTTCTTGGACAGATACGCAAGATCGCCGGAATCAAGGCGTATGCCGACGGGTTTATATCCCTTGGCTTTCAGCTCGTTAAAAACGGTTATGGCATTGGGCACGCCGCTTTTAAGAGTGTTATATGTGTCCACCAGAAGCATACAGCTGGACGGATAAACCTCAGCGTAAGCACGGAAAGCGTCCAGCTCCGTCGGGAAGGACATTACCCAGCTGTGGGCATGGGTTCCCTTTGCCGGCAAGGCGTACTGCTGCCCTGTATAAACATTGCTGGTGGCGACGCACCCTCCGATAATGGAAGCGCGTGCGCCATATATACCGGCGTCCGGCCCCTGAGCCCTGCGCAGGCCGAATTCCAGCACATCGGTGCCGGCGGCGGCATAGACCACCTTGCTGGCCTTGGTGGCTATAAGCGTCTGGTGATTTATGATATTAAGCAGGGCCGTTTCCACCAGCTGTGCCTGCATGATGGGGGCTCTGACCCTTATCATGGGTTCACCCGGGAAAATGGGCGTTCCTTCGGGAATGGCATAGATGTCGCCGGAAAACTTAAAGGAACGCAGATAGTCAAAAAACTGCTCGTCAAACAGATTCAGGGAGCGGAGATATTCTATATCCTCGGGGCCGAAATGCAGATTGTTTATGTATTCGATCGCCTGCTCAAGGCCTGCCATAACGGCATACACGCTGTTATTCTGCAGCGGCCTGTAGAACATATCGAAAACGGCCTCGCTGTCATCCATATTGTGCTTGAGGTAACCGTTCATCATTGTAAGCTGATACAGATCGGTAAGCATTGTAAGGTTTCTTTTTTCGTTATACATTATATGTCATCCTCTTCGCTTTTATTGCAGTCTTTTTCTTCCTCTGCGCCGGCAGAGTCTGAGCTTCCGGTATCCGCTGCATGCGGGTCTGCGCCTTCGCTGCAGGCGTCCGTTTCTGCGCCCGCAGTGCTTTCAGCCTCGGCGGCACAACCGCATCCGTCCGAGTTATCACAACCTGAAGCATCCTGCACATTATCCGGAGAGATTTCGGGCGGCGCTGTATAATAAACAGAGCCCGGCGTACACGGTGCCAGCTTGCCCTGTCTTGCCTTAATATGCCCAAGCACCAGCAGTACGGCGGAAACTATAACAAGCACCGCGCTGAGCAGGCTGGAGACCGGGATATCGGTGTTCCACAGCTTGAGCTGATCCTGCCTTAACAGCTCTACAAAGGTCCTTTCCAGACCGTAGAGGAAAAAGTACCACAGCGCAAGCTCGCCGCTGAAACGCTGGCGCTTGCGGTATATCAGGATAAATACGCATATAAGCAGGCACCACAGCGACTCATAGAAAAAAGTTGCCTGATACCAGCCCGCTTCAAACGGAAGGCCGGTTACCGGGCTGGAGCCCTTGGGGTTGTTGAAATAAACCGCATAAGGGAACCACTGCAGCGCAGGATTTGTTACCGGGTTACCAAATGCCTCCTGGTTCATAAAATTGCCCCATCTGCCGAAGGCCTGCCCTATGGCAAGACAAGGCGCAGCAATGTCAAACAGCAGGCTGAGCTTCTTCTTTTTTATCCTGCTGCAGATAAAAAGACCGATAATTCCGCCGATGATACCGCCGTATATCGCAAGCCCGCCGTCACTGATCTTGATTATTTCCCAGAAGGTCGTAAAATGGTGATTCGGGTCAAAAATAACATAGTAAAGCCGCGCAAATACTATGGCAAAGATCATGGCCCAGATAACCATATCGGTGGACAGGTCGGACGGAAGCCCGCGGCGCTTTACGTCGTGCGTGGCTATAAGGAAGCCCACCAGCACGCCCGCCGCAATGATGATGCCGTACCAGTATATATTCCTGCCGAAAAGCTCGAATGCCACTCCGTCAAAGCTCCGTCCGGTGCCGAAAATATCGTTGAAAAACGAACTTATTGAGAGCAAAGTCATGAAAAATCCTCCGCCGCTTATGTTTGCAGCATTGCAACCGATACTGCAAAATAATTATCAGGTGTTATTATACCACAGTTGATTTATAAGTCAACATTTTAACGAAAACAACGGAGTATCGCAAGGTTTTTTATCCGTAGGAGCGGCAGACAAGCGGAGCGGAACGTGAGTGAAAAATTGTTTTTAAAATAAATCAAAAAAACACTTGTGTAAATCAAAAAAACACTTGTGTTTTTACTGAGTTTTGTGTATAATAACCCACGCAGTTGAAAATACTGTCCTGCGGGGTTATAGCTCAGTTGGTCAGAGCGTTACGTTGACATCGTAAAGGTCGTTGGTTCGAGCCCAATTAACCCCACCATTCTTCCTGGGATGCGCGCTGTCCTTTGTTATAATACCCACAAGTATTTTAACGGGAAGCTTTGCGTGCTCTGTATCAAAGACATGCCACCGCAGCTCGCTGTGCCAGTGGACGCCTGCGTTCAGAGGCAGCTATCCCCCCTGTCTTAAGAGACGGGTGTTAGTTCTTAGGACCTGAAACGGCACCTCGGGAATTTTTATTTTTTACTTGACAAAACTGTTGTGCTTTGTTATAATAGTTTTTGTCAGTCGATGCGGAATTGTGTAACGGTAGCACCTACGACTCTGACTCGTATTGTTAAGGTTCGAATCCTTATTCCGCAGCCATATGCCTCCCTGGTCTAGTGGCCTAGGACACCGCCCTCTCACGGCGGCAACAGGGGTTCGAATCCCCTGGGAGGTGCCAGAGCAGCCTTGTTTCGCAAGGCTGTTTTTTTATTTGTCCGGGCATGCCGCCGGTCTTTTGTGCCTTCTTCCCCGCCGCCGCAGCGTTTCTGCCCGCCTTTTTAATAAAATTTCCGCTGCGCTCTGCTTTTGCGGCGAATATATGAAAACTTTTGTACAAATTTTGCTTGAAATATCCTTTATGATACGATATAATAAGCAAAACGAATATAGATAGGAGTCTTTTTATGAAATCCGTTTCAATAATTCTTCAGGAAGCTCAGAACATAAAATCCTTTGTATCCATAATTAATAAGTATCCCTATGATATCGACCTTCGCTCCGGCCGTTATGTTGTGGATGCAAAGAGCATTCTCGGCATCTTCTCCCTTGACCTTTCCAAGCCCATCACTATGGAAATATACAGCGAGGACTGCGACGATCTTCTGGCCGACATTAAGGATTTTATTGTTGAGTAAACCGCAGAATCCGGCCGGACATAAGTCCGGCCTTTATTTTTGTTGCACATCAGCATTTTACAGGAAGATATAAAATATGAAAACATCCTTTTCTGAGGAAATCCTGACGGTTTTATATGTACTTTTCCGCGCAGGAACCGCACTTAAATCCGAACATATAGTGGACGCGCTGGAAGACACCAGCATTGACTATTTTACCGCACACCAGATACTGGAGCATCTGATAAACACAAAAAGCATTTTTACCGTAAAGCAGAACGGCAGCGATGTGTATATGCTGTCCCCCATCGGCAAAGACGCCATAGAGCAGTTCTATCCCCTTATAAGGGCTTCGGTGCGCGGCACAATAGACAAATACCTTACGGAAAACCTCTCCGAAATGATTTCCTCCATGGAGGCTCTGTCTTCATGCTGTTTTTCCTGCGACAATAAGTACCATGTAATGCTCAAATCCTTTGACGATAACCGATGCATAATGGACATAACCCTGACTGCGGAGGATTCCTCAGCCGCCGAGCTGTTTATGAAAAACTGGAGCGGTGCCGCTCCGGAAATATACAGCTTTATAATGGAAAAGCTCAGCAAAAGCTGATAATTCCGATGTCAGAAGGTTCCTTAAGCACAGGCATATTGCACAGCAGTATGCCTGTTTCCGTATCGTATATTCTGAGCCTGCCGCTGTAGTTCATGCCGACAAACAGCCTGTTTTGTGCAAGGCAGAGCTTATCCGGCATATCACCAAGACTAATCGCCTTAACCGCCCTCAAGTCCCGGGCGCGGTGAAAGCAGAGCATATTCTCTCCGGCGCAGGAAACTATTATTTTATCCCTCCACAGCAGAGCGTCCACCGGATTAAAGCCTGTTTTTTCGCAGGCAATGCGCTCGCCGGCTGCGGAATATGCCGCGATAAAGCCGTCGCTATACCTGTGGCTGCCGTATACAAGCAACATTCCGTCTGCGGCAGTTATACCGTTGGGTATAAACTCTAAGTAAAAGCTGTCCAGCAGTCTCAGCTCGGGCAGCGAAAGAATATAAACCGCTCTTTCCTGCGCGCATACGGCGAAGCATTTATCATTTATCACCGCTATGCCGTTAAGCATTCCCCCCAGTCTGTGCGATATGAAGCTCTGCCGGCCGTATTTGCCGCATATTTCCACGGTATCGGTCTCGCTGCAGGCAATAAGCAGATAACCGTTCCAGGACAGGATTTTGACCGGATAACGCCCAACGCAGGCGCACAGCCTGCAAAGCTGTCCGGTAAGCATATTGTACCGCAGCACTTCGGAGGAAAAGGCGCTTATTATGTATATGTTTTCTCTCTCGCTGCAAAAGGAGCGGTAGCCGCGGCATTCCGGCCCGGGCTGCAGCATTACGGCTCGCCCGCGAGTATTTCTGCGGTCAAAAATCTGTATTCCGTTCTCCCCCATAGACACAAGAATAACGGCATCGCGCATAAGTATTCCTCCTGACTTATATCTACATAATATGCCAGGCGCCGCAGTTTTGACCGTTGACCTGCGGCATTATTTGATATATAATACCCTTAATAAATATAAAACTCAGAACGGAAGGGAAAAACAAATGTTTATCTACAAAACCAGCGGTACCTGCTCACGCGAAATACATTTTACCATTGATGAAAACGATATTATAACCTCACTTGAGTTTATAGGCGGCTGCAGGGGTAATACAAAAGGTGTGGCAACGCTTTGTATAGGTCGCAATGCTCATGAGGTGGCAAAATCCCTCAGGAACATACCGTGCCAGGGCGATACCTCGTGCCCGGATCAGCTTGCAAGGGCCATAGAAAAGTATTACAGCACCAAAAAGCAGTAGCGGCGCGGGAAACCGCCTTTTGAAGCGCGGCCGGCTGATTAAGCACGGAAATGCGTTTGATAAACACAGCAGGACTCCCGCAGCCTGCGAAAAAAGCCTGTATATAGCAAAAAAGCGCCGAAAGGCGCTTTTTAATTGCATAAATTATTCGTTTATTTGCCGCCTTATTTATTGGCGTTTTCGGCTTCCTTCTTGCTCAGGTCCTCAACATCATCGTCATACTCCACAACGGCAATATACTGCTTGTTGAACACAAGCGGAATACCGTCGGTGCCGCCGGTAACTATGGTTACTGCGGTGTCGCCCACCTCGGTAACGGTGCCGTATATTCCGCAGGTCATCATAACCTTGTCGCCGTTTTTAAGGTTGTTGCGGCGCTCGGCCATGATCTTCTGCTGCTTTCTCTGCTTGCGTCCCATAAACCAGAAGAGAAACAGCATCAGTCCCAGTACAAGCAGCATCATAACGGTATACTCCCAGGAACCCGCCTGATTACCGGCAGCGGCACCCTCCAACAATGAAACAGAACGAATCAACATCTTTTTATCTCCCTTTTCTTTTATAGTTATATAATATAATAATTTATCAAATAACGCAAGCACATTCATTGTGCATAGCCATATTTAACAAAAAATTCATTTTTGAAATCGCCCAGGCTGTCATTAAGTATGGCTTGTTTGATATCCTCCATCAGATGCACCAGGAAATACAGGTTATGATAGCTTGTCAGCCGCGCTCCCAGGATTTCATCGCTGCTCATCAGGTGCCGTATATACGCCCTGGAAAAATTGCGGCAGGCGTAACAATGGCATTCCGGATCCATCGGGGTGAAATCATGGGCATATTTTGCGTTTTTTATGACCAGCCTGCCGTGCGAGGTAAACACGGTGCCGTTTCTGGCAATTCTGGTGGGCAGCACGCAATCCATCATATCAATTCCGCGCATAACGGCCTCTATAATACAGTCCGGAGAGCCCACGCCCATCAGGTAGCGCGGCTTGTTTTGCGGCAGATACGGCCTGATAGTGTCCAGCATCCGGTACATGACGTCCTTGGGTTCGCCGACGCTGAGACCGCCCACCGCAATACCGGGCAATTCGTCAAATGCGGCGGTCGCTTTGGCGCTTTCAATCCGGAGATCCTCGAACATATTGCCCTGTATAATACCAAAGA
>JAQXIQ010000052.1 GCA_029007865.1 Bacillota bacterium | reverse complement strand
TTTTGGCTTTGCCGCCGCCGTTTTTACTGTTAAGCACGTTTTTATTCATCCTCGGCAGCCATGATCCCCGCCCTAAGCAAGGGTCGCCGCATTTACTGTTTTTCTCAACGCCTCAAATATCATGCTGAGGGGCTGAGCTGTCTTCCTCCCCGCAGGCGGCAAGGATCTCATCCAGTCTGGCAAGTACCTTTTCCTTGCCGTACCCGCTCACGCTTGACACGGGATATATCTGGCTGGCTATTATGCCCACCTCACGCGACAGCTCCTGTACTCTGCGGCCGCGCTGAGCACCGGAAAGCTTGTCTGCCTTTGTCGCGATTACGCTGAAGGGCACATGATAAAAGCTAAGCCAGTTCAGCATGGTTTTGTCATCCTGCGTAGGCGCGTGCCGTATATCAAGCAGCAGCAGCACATGCACAAGCTTTTCGCTGCCGTGAAGATATTGCTCGATAAGCGCGGAAAACCTGGCCTGTTCCTCTCTGCTGACCTTTGCATAGCCGTATCCCGGAAGGTCCATAAGCGTAAAGCTATCATTGATTCTGAAAACATTGACCATCCTGGTTTTGCCGGGAGTCTGCCCCACCTTGGCCAGCCTGCCGATGTTGGTAAGCATATTTATAAAACTGCTCTTACCCACATTTGACTTGCCCGCAACGGCAATTTCCGGGTATACCAGCGGACTGTACTGTTCCGCCGAGGCAAAGCCGTACATATATTGCGCTTTTTTAATTTCCACGGCACATATCCCCTGCAAGCGAATTGGAAAGCAGCTGCCCTACATTTTTGACCGGTATGAACTCCAGCTTTCCCGCAACCTCCTTGGGTATTTCCCGCACATCATCGCGGTTGCCCTCCGGAATAATCACCCTCTTTACTCCGGCTCTGTATGCCGCCAGGGATTTTTCCTTAAGGCCGCCTATGGGCAGCACCTGCCCGGACAGCGTTATCTCTCCGGTCATCGCGGTATCGCCGCGCACCTCGGTATTGGAAAGTGCCGATACCATGGAGGACAGTATGCTCACTCCGGCCGACGGGCCGTCCTTGGGTGTAGCGCCCTCCGGGACATGCACATGGATATCTTTGGTCTTGTAAAACTCGTCGCTTATTCCGAACTTCTGTGCATGAGCGCGAATAATGCTCAGCGCCGCCGTCGCCGACTCCTTCATCACATCTCCCAGGCTCCCGGTAAGCACAAGCTCTCCGCTGCCGCTCATCACTGCGGTCTCTATACTCAGGGTTTCGCCGCCGACCGCAGTCCATGCCAGCCCCGTTGCCACGCCGATTTTATTCTCAAGCGTAGCTTCGCTGCGTATATAATGGTGACCCTGCAGTATCCGGGGCAGCATTCGCGATGTGATTCTTACGCTTTCTCCGCCCTTCGCCCTGCATATACAGTATCTGCAAAGGTCGGCAATCCTGCGCTCCAGGTTTCTCACTCCGGCCTCGCGCGTATAATCGTCTATTATCTCCATAAGCACTTCGTCGCTTATCCTGAGCTCCCCGTCTTTCATCCCATGCTTGGCAAACTGTTTGGGCAAAAGATGCCGCTTTGCAATCTGCAGTTTTTCAACATCGGTATATCCGCTGAGTTCAATTATCTCCATCCTGTCCTTAAGCGGCTGAGGAATGGTATCAAGGGTATTTGCTGTTGTAACGAACATGACATGGCTCAGGTCGTACGGCACCTCGATGTAATGGTCGCGGAAGGTGTTGTTCTGTTCCTTATCCAGCACCTCCAGCATAGCCGACGCCGGGTCGCCCTTGAAATCCGAGCTCATTTTGTCTATCTCGTCAAGCAGGAACAGCGGGTTTACCACTCCGGCTTGCTTCATGGTATGGATTATTCTTCCCGGTATAGCCCCCACATAGGTGCGCCGGTGTCCGCGGATCTCCGCCTCGTCTCTCACGCCGCCCAGCGACATACGCACATATTTTCTGCCCATGGCCTCCGCAAGGGAAATCGCAATGCTGGTTTTACCCACGCCCGGAGGCCCCACAAGGCACAGTATCGTACCCTCCGCGTTATCGGTGCGTTTGCGTACTGCCAGATATTCCAGTATCCTGTTCTTGACCTTGTCCATTCCGTAATGGTCCCTGTCCAGTATTGCCCGGGCCTGGTCTATATCTATGCTGTCCGTCGTGGTCTTTGTCCACGGCAGCTCCAGCAGCCAGTCCAGATAATTGCGCACAAGGGATATCTCCGGCATGCCCGGGGCCATGCGCGTCATGCGCGCAAACTCCTTCTTGGCCTTTTCCTTTACCTCGGCAGGCATATCCGAAGCCTCAATGCGCTCACGCAGCGCATCATTTTCCTGCGAATCCGTGTCACCCAGTTCCTTTTGTATTGCCTTGATCTGCTCGCGCAGATAATACTCCTTCTGCGCGGTATCCATCTGCTCCTTTACCATTATGGCAATGTTTTTTTCAATTTCGGCAATCTGGATCTGTCTGGTTATATACTCTCACAGCAGACGCAGTCTTGCCTCCGTGTCCTCCGCCTCCATAAGAGGGCGAATGTCCTCTGCTTTTGTCAGGAACACATCGCTGAGTATATCCACCGCCCGTTCCGCCGGGTTGCCGCCGATAATACCGGGGATGTCAATCACAATTCCCCGTGCCGAAGCAAGGGTTTCCCCCGCAGTGATTATTATATTTTTATACGCTTCAGCCTCTGCCGTAGCAGGCTCATATCCGGCTATACCGCTGCCCACGCAGGCTCTGAAAACACCGTCCTGATTGTGCAGCTCCAGCAAATGCGCTCTCTTTTCTCCCTCCACCGATATTCTTACTATATCGCTGCTGATGGAAACGGCCTTTGTTATATGCGCAATCACGCCTACCGACATACAGTCGTTCACGCCCGGGTCCGCGGTATTTTCATCAAGCTGCATAACCAGAAATATCTGTTTATCACCTTCCATAGCCTCGTCGACGGCCTTGAGCGCGGGCTTTCTCCCTATGTCTATATTGGTTTTAACACCGGGAAAAACCGCCAGGCCTCTTGTTGGAATGGCAGGCATTACAAGCAAAATATTCTCCATTTTTTCCTCCAAGAAAGTAAATATATAAATATATCTGTTTTTACAAAAAACACAGTCGACACTTAGTCATACTGTGTTTCTTATTATATCGCAAACCTTTATTTTTTGCAAACAGCATATTTTAACGCAAAAATAATAATCAGGCGTTAATTTTATCCTGGAACCTGTTTAATGCCATCGATGCGGAAAAACCGCCCAACGCGCACAGCAGGCATACAAAAAACTCCGAATATGATGCAAACTCAAACGGCAGAATCATTATGGAAGATCCAAGTACAAGTCCTATAACACCGCACCACATAACGCTGTAGTATTTGTCATAGAGCTTTCTCACTGCACGTGCAAGCAGCAAAGCAACAACCAGCAGCCCGCAGGCCACCGGTATTATCACGCCGAAATCCAGCCTGGAAATGCCGACCGTCATGGGCTGATACAGTCCAAGAAAAATAAGCACGCTCGAGGAATTCATACCCGGCACTATCAGGGACAGTCCCCATATTGCGCCTGAAAAAAGGAACCATAGAAAGCCCGGCGTTATGTTTACGCTGCTGAGATATTTTATACCCGTAAGCAGCGCCGTTATGGCCGCGCACGCTGCAAACATGGCGACATAGCACCCCTTTGTGACCCCATCCCTGGCCGCGCTTCTGTAAAGGGACTTAACGGTGCCCAGGATTATTCCCGCAAACAGGCATGTAACATATTTTTCCCACCCCGCAAATGCCGCGCTCACCAGCTTGGCCGCAACCAGAAAGCCCAGCACGCCCCCCGCAAGCACCGGAACAAACAGCCATATATGCTTTTTCACCGCTTTGACGGGAGATGTCAGCAACTCCATAAACGGCATATACACGCCGAAAATAACCGCCAGTACCCCTCCGCTTACACCCGGCAGCATTGCTCCTCCGCCTATAAGAATCCCCTGCAGAATACGCAATAAAAAAACAGTTGCTTTGTTTTTCATCCGCATCATTTTCCACCGCCGTTAAGTATTCATATTAAATTCCGGCATGACAATGCAGACCGGCATATATAAATTATGCGTTTTAGCGGTGAATAATTACCCGTTTTGCAAAATCGGCCCCAGGCAGGCAAAAGCAGATTTGTCGGTTATGTCTGACATCTTGGCTGTCGCTGCTTGAGCGATAAAAAAAAGCGGAGCCGGAGCTCCGCCTTTTACGATAAACAGATTATTTTGCGCTAACAGTCCAGGTGCCATCGGCATTCTGTATTGCCTGATGGGTTTCCGGAACATAAGCGCTGGGATCGGCAGCGAAGGTACCGCCCTTGATGGTGAGCGAACCGCTGCCGCCCGTTGTCACGGTAATGGAGCCGGTGTAGTTACCGCCCTCAATGACAACCGTTGCGTTTTTGGAAACCTTGATCGAAGCTGCAGTTCCGTCTTTGACGGTAATGTTTGCAACGCCTGACGAATAACCGCCATAGAAGGTGCCGCATTCAATCCTGTCAAGAATTGCCGTGCCGTCGTCGATATAGAGAGTGCTGCCGGGGCACAGGAGAGAACCGGTAAGCGTGAAATCTCCGCAGTAGATATCCGTCATTCCGTTCTTGGTAAAGGTTCCGTTCACGTCTGTAAGAAGATGCACCGCGCCGTTCTTAATACCTTCCTCAAAGGTTTTGAAGTATTTTCTGGAGGTATTGTCGGCATCTTTGAAACGTACAACCGCACCCGCCTCAACGGCTTCTGCATCCGTCATTAAGGAAACAGTGTAGGTTCCGTCTTCAGACTCCGTTACTTTATATCCAAAAGGAATCCATTCGGAGGAGGGAGCCGTGATAAAGGTTCCGCCGGTGATAATAACCGTACCGCCCTCTGCGTTTGTGATCTTGCTCGGATCGATTGCATCTCCGGAGGTAATCTTCAAAGTGCCTTTAACGGTTAAGATGCCGGTGTTTTTAAATGAGCCGGTGTAAAGCGTAAAGGTCTTTCCTTCGGGAATGGTAGCATTTTCGGTATTATCATTTATCAGGTAAGCATAGGTCGAATAGTCAATGGCCTCCTGCAGAGTTCTGAAGTATCTTCTGTAAGAGCTGGTAGCGCTGTTATAACGCGCAACCGCACCCGCTAAAGCGGCTTCTTCATCCGTCATCAAAGATACTGCAAAGGTTGCGTCGGAAGTTTCTCTGGCAATCCTGCCGAACTCTACCCATTCCGTGGGAGGAGCTGCGGTAAAGGTGCCGCCCGTGATAATAACGGTGCCGCCTTCTGCGTTTGTGATCTTGCCCGGATCGTAAGTTTTACCGGAGCTGATCTCCAGATTGCCGTTATTTACTACGGTAAATCCGGCAGCAGCGTCGCAACCAAGCTGCAGCGTACCGTTGTTTATAATGGTGGCTGTTCCCTTGGTGTTAATACCGCTGGTTGCTTTGAGAGTACCGTTATTAGTGACGGTGCCGCTCATTTTGAATTCATCGGTGTACAGATCAAAGGTCTTACCCTCGGGAATAATGACATTTTCGCTGTTGTCCTTAAGCAAAGTTACACGGGACGCACTGTCGATTGCCTTCTGAAGAGTCAGGTATGCTACGCTACTGTTCCGTCCTGCAGGCATCAGATCACTGGTTACAGCATCGGCAGAGGAGCGTGCCGGGAAGAGCGAAGCAATGCTTCCCGGAACCTCGGAATTAGTGTTAATAACCTGCGCAGCAGGGTCATACTCGAAGTAGTTTCCGGTCAGATTTGTATAGCCGGGAGAAACATACCAGACACCGATCTTTTGGATTTCGGGATCGTTCAGGTGTTTTGTGTTATAGAAGCTGTTATTGTTGACATTGACCGTCGCCTCGGTGTAATACCCATCAGCCTCAACATGGATATAGCGCAGCTGGCTGAATTCGGTATCAGTATGCATAAAGGTGTTGCCGGTGATATTCAGCGTGCTGCCGGCCTTGGGCGTGGCCTGGATAGCATCCCAGTCAACACCGTTAAAGATGCAGTTGGTTATATTGGCTGTACCCTGAAGTCCGGAAGCATAAATAGCGGACTGCATACCGACTTTGCCGTTTTTCCAGCCGTAATAATTGCAATTACTCTGGCTTACAACCCGGTCATTGTGAATGTTTTCGAATATAACGTTATTGATGGTGGAAACAGCTCCAGCAGCAGAGGGCATATACACGCAAGCGTTGCCTGCGATCTTGTGTCCGTTGCCTTCCAGGGTGGCACCGTCATTCAGCGAGAGATTAGCGGTTTTAGACAGATCCGAATTGACAAAATCCTTCAGCATCACAACAGTGTCGCGGGACTGAGCGGCGCCGAGTGCCGACTGGAGGGACACGTAGAATTTATTTTCAATGCGGGCAACATAGTGGTCATTGGCTTCCGCAACTGCAGTGCCGATAACCTTTTCAAGCTCGGCGGGAACTTCCTCTTCAGGCTTTGTCCAGTTTTCGCTTGCTTTGATGACGACAAGTGCCTCATCGCCCTTCTGAAGCCGAATCTGGGTAACTTCGGCAGCCTTTGCAAGCGTGGTTTCCAGAACAACATCCTTGGGTACCGCAATGACGGCGTTCTCACTCTTGACCTGTGTCAGAGTAACATTGTCGCCCTTCTCAATGACCGCACGTCCGTTTGTGATGGACAGAACGGCAACTTCGCCGAACTCATGGTAGGAGTTGCCGGCAACGGCGTTGATATCTACGAAATCAGCCTCGCCGTAGTGATATACGGTATCGTTGGGTGCATTCACGGTCAGCGTACCGCCGTCAGTGTTGATGGTTACGGTCTGGGCAGCGCCGGTGTTGGTGTAGGACAGATTGCCGTCCGCATCAACTACTACGGTACCGTTGCCGACAGTGTAGGTTTTGCCGCTTTCAAGAGTTATGGTCTTGCCGTTGGCGTTGTCCATGATAGTAGCGTTGTTCTTGACGTATTCTGCAGAGCCGTCATACCGATTGCCGTCGCTGTCGTTCTCGTATGTATACTGTGTAGCATAGACAGTAATGGCAATGCCGTCGATGGAGAGCCCCTGATACTCGTTGCCGGCGTCCTCCTTCATGTGGCCGCTTATGGTCAGAGTATCAAACGCGCCCGCAAGAAGAACTTTTTCGGCATCGAGAGCAACCCCGTTGATTGTCCACTCGATAGCCTCGTTCAGCTTTGCGTCTCCGTTAATACCGGTAATAACTATCCTGTATTTCAGAGCAAGATCTCCTGCATTCTTGATAACAATGGGCTGAAGTTTGTAGGTGCAGCCGGGCTCCCAGAGAACCTCTTCATTTGCAGCTCCGTCCGCCTTCTTCCAGGAAAGAGTCCGCCCCTCCAGGGATGCGCCGCTTTCGTCCAGCAGCTGAATGTCCAGCGTGCCCGCCTGAATCTTGTTCACAGCGGTGGAGGCGGAATCGGTAAACCACGCAAAGGTGGTGCCCACCAGCATCGCCACGCAGACAAGCATTGCCAGGACGGAAAGCAGCAGCGCACGCTTTGTCGCTTTTGTGTTACTCATTGTTTTACCTCCTTATAAAATAACTGCGTTTTATAAAACTTATTTATTACGGCTTTAGCCGTTAATACCGCCTAATCTGTATTGCCGGCATCGCATTGAAACGATAGCGAATACTACCCGATATTATCCGCTTAAATGATTATACTACTTCCCGAATGATTTAACAACTGTTTATTTAATGTTTTTTATAAAAAAAGGCGAAATCCGTCGGATTTTGCCTTTGATATCGTGTTGCTTATTATTCTATCGGCGCGACATAGCATCTTCTGCGCTTGTGCTGCCTTGTCTTGAAATGCTTCCACTGCGACTGAACCTTGTCGTTAAGCTCCAGTTCGGGGCCTGTTTCCGCATATTTTATGCCGTTTTTAACCGCATTTTTATATATCTTGGATATCAGCATGGCATTAACGCCTTTGTTCTGGTAATCGCTTCTGACAGCCACAAGCAGCAATTCGATACGGTCGTTTTTGGCAAGAGCCTTGAGCAGATGTATCCAGCCGAAGGGCAGATAATGTCCCTTGCCTTTCCGGGTTGCCTGGGCAAGAGAGGGCAAAGCCGCGCCGAAGCCCACTATTTCGTTCTTCTCGTTCTCTATTACGCAAACATAATCCGGGTCCAGCAGCGCGATATAATGGTCTTTATAGAACTGCACCTGCCGCGCGTTGAGCTCCACCGTGCCGTAAAGCCCGGAATAAGCTTCGTTGAGCAGCGCGAATATCTCGTCCACTCTGGGCAGCACCTGCTTGATCTTGGTAAACTGCAGCTCGTGGAGATTACCCTTGCGCATCATGCCCTCTGCCACCTTGACAATTCTCTCGTCCAGCTTTTCCGGCACGGTCAGTTCCATCTCTATCCAGTCCGCATCCTTTACAAAGCCCAAAGCTTCCAGATGCTTCTTGTAATACTCGGCATTATATGCGGTTATGTACATATCGGTTTCTTCAAAGCCCTCCACCAAAAGGCCTTCCTTGTCCATATCGCAGAAGCCTATGGGGCCGGTGATCTCGTTCAGCCCGTTTTCCTTTCCCCACGCCTTGGTGTAATCGATAAGCGCTTTTGTTACCTCGATATCGTCTATTACGTCAAACCTGTTAAAGCGTATGCGCTTCTTGCCCCACTTTTCGTTGTAGGCATTATTGATTATGGCACACATCCTTCCGGCCAGCTTGCCGTCCTTATAAGCAAGCAGTATCTTGGCCTGACAGTATTCGTAAGCCGGGTTGGTTTCCGGCATCAGATCCTTTGCCTCATCCACGCTCAGACACGGCACATAATACGGACAGTCCTTATATAGCTTGTTGGGGAATTCCACGAATTCCTTTATTTCCCTCCTGGTTTTTGCTTCCTTAATCGTGATCATGTCAGTTTCTCCTTAATTATGAATAAATAATGAATACGTTTTATTATACCGCATAATCAGTCGTAAGTAAATATCAAAAGCTAATTGTATGTGATATTTTTCGACATATTATCGTTTTCCGCCGATAAGCTTGCCCGCAAAGCCTCGTATAAAACGCTGTAGCGACTCTCTCCGGCTATGCAGCTTGCCGCCTCCTTGGCCTGCATAACCAGCTCCATATCGGCAAACAGTGCGGAAAAATCCGTACCCGGCATTCCGCTCTGTCTCTGTCCCAGATAATCTCCCGGGCCGCGCAGCATGAGGTCTTTTTCCGCTATTTCAAAGCCGTCGTTGCTCTTTGTCATTATCTCCAGTCTTTCGTTGTCCTCTCCCGAGAGCAAAAAGCAATAGGATTTTGCGCTTCCGCGTCCCACTCTGCCTCTGAGCTGGTGAAGCTGTGCCAGCCCGAAACGCTCGGCGTCCACTATTACCATATTCACCGCAGACGGAACATTGACCCCCACTTCAATAACAGTGGTGGCAACCAGTATTTTAATGTCTCCGCCGCAAAAGCCGTCCATCACCCTCTGCTTTTCCTCCGCGCTCATCCGCCCGTGTATCAGCCCGATATTGTCCGGTGCGGTCTTCTGACACATAAGCTCATACATTTCCTGAGCGCTGCGCGCGGCATAATCCTCATTTTCCTCCACAAGCGGACACACAATATACGACTGCACTCCGCTGTCGGCGCATTTGGCAATATAATCAAACAGATCCTCCTCCCTGCGCGGAGGTATGATCGCCGTGGTGATCTTCTGCCTGCCCGGGGGCAGCTCATCCAGCACCGACAGGTCAAGGTCATTATAGAGCACCAGCGCCAGCGTCCTGGGAATAGGCGTAGCGGAAAGCACCAGCATATTCGGATTATCCCCCTTGTGCGCAAGTCCCGCCCTGTGCGCCACCCCGAACCGGTGCTGC
>JAQXIQ010000051.1 GCA_029007865.1 Bacillota bacterium | reverse complement strand
CAGTTGCAGTGGGGGTAGCAGTTGCTATATTCACCGACCCCGCGTCCTCTGCAAAGAGGCTTACATCCCTGCTCATGCAGCGGATGTTATCCCATCTCCAGTCATAGCTGGTGCTGTATTTCTTGCCGCGCTGTGTGGCATAAAAGATATATACTCTGTTCTCCTTTCGGTCCAGAAATACCTGCGGTATCTGGTTTGCGTCATAGCCTGTATCTGGCAGGAAATACCCCGTTGCCGTCCAGTTTATTCCGTCCCGGGACTGATACTCCACTATCTGCCTCTGGCTCCACTGACTTGGGTCATCCGAGTAATACGGAATATCCTTATCCTTCACTCCCACCCAGCTGACATACGGATCCCCGTAGGCGTAATATATATCGCCTATCTTTACCACGTCAAAATCCACGCCGTAAAGCAAGCCCTTTTTGCCGGTAACGGTCTCCTTCCATGTCCCGGTCATAAAATCTCCGGAGCATTCGGCATAGCCTATCTGATTATACCGATAGTCATACCACATTTTCCATTTACCGTCCTCATACATGAGGCTGGGGCGCTGATGTCCTCCCAGATAATCGTTGTAATTATCGTTTTCGTTATAACCCTTTTCTCCCGACCAGACGATAAGCGGCTGCGCGGACCTGGTCCAGTGTATTCCGTCACTGCTGACAGCGCCCATAATGCACCCGGTGTTGCCGTCGGTATCCCCCGGCTTATGCGCAGGTATCATATCCTCATCACAGCCCATTGCGGAATACGCCATATAGAACTGGCCGTCCCTGTAAACCACGCTGGGGTCGCCCACATGCCATGAATCATACCAGGTATCCTGACACTCTATAACCGGATACCAGTAAAAGGGCAGCATTTCGGTGTCCCAGAAGTATTCTCCGGTCTCGTAGTTCAGGCTGTATATCTCCCACGGCCCTTCCGGATTTTTTGCCCTTGCGGTAAATATCGCGTCGCCTCCTGCATAACCGGGGTACGCGCCCTGCGGGTCATTCTCCTGAGTATATGCCCAGGCAAAGAACCACATTATGTACGGATAGCCTTCCTCGGTGTCCCACTCCGGCACATACACCACCTCGGGCTGATACATGCTGTAAAAATTAGTTATAAGGTTTTTCTCGCTGCGCTCCCAGCCCTTGCTTGCATCCAGTCTTATCGGCTCGGACGGTATGGTATATTCCGAATTATCGCAGGCGATGTGATTATCGTAATCGTTAAGTCCCTGTGCAGCTCCCGCCGCCGGTATAAGCGCTCCGGCCAAAATGACCGCGCAAAGTAATAATGCCTTTATTTTTTTGATCGTTCTCATATTGCTTTTTCCACCTCTCCGCCAATGGGCTTGTTCTTGCTGTCGCAGTCCGTATACGGTCTGCGGAAATCCTCCAGCGCTCTCCATCTGTATCTCAGGCTGTCCCAGCGCCAGTCGTAAGTCTCTCCTTCCCTCTTGCCCCTCTGCGTGGCGTAAAACACGCATATCCTGCCGCGCTTACGGTCAATGAAGGCCTGGGGAATCTGTATGGCATCATAGCCCTCGTCGGGAAGAAAATATCCGCTTGGATACCAGTTGATTCCGTCACGGGACTGATACTCCACTATCTGTCTGCAGCTCCAGCGCCCGGGGTCGTCTGCATGGAAGGGTATCCTCTCATCTTTTATGCCCGCCCATGATACATACGGGTCTCCCCATGCGTAATATATATCACCTATCCGTATAACATCAAAATCCACGCTGTGCAGCAGCGGGTCATTGCCGCAGCGCAATTCGTGCCAGTCCCCCGGACACCTGAAATCCCCCTCGCATTCTGCATAGCCTATCCAGCTTTCGCGGTAATCATACCACAGCTTCCATTTGCCGTCCTCATACATAAGGCTGGGGCGCTGATGCCCGCCCATATACCCGCTTTTGTTTTCTCTCTCGTTAAAGCCCTTTTCGTGCTCCCATACAATAATGGGCGCCTCCGTGCGCTCCCAGTGTATTCCGTCCCTGCTGGTAGCCCCCATTATACAGCTGGCATTACCGTCGGTATCTCCGGGCTTATGGTACGGTATCCCGTCCTCATCGCAGCCCATGGAGGAATACGCCATGTAAAACACCCCGTCCATATACACTATGCTGGGGTCTCCCACATGCCACGAATCATACCATTTGTCATCACACACAAGTACCGGGTACCAGTACCTGGGCTCCCTGCGGCTGTCCCAGAAATAAACGCCGTCCTTTACGGAATACACCTCCCACGGCCCGTCCAGGCTCTGCGCACGGGCATGGAATATAGCGTCCCCGCCGGGATATCCGCAGTAATCCCCGCATGGATCGTTCTCCTGAGTATATGCCCAGGCAAAAAACCACATCAGATACGGGTAATTTCCCTCCCGTTCCGGAACATATATCACCTCAGGCTGATACATGCTGTAAAACCCGTCAAGCAGGATTCCGCTCCTGTGCCAGCCGTTATTCTCATCCAGCATAACTGCCCTGTCGGGCGGCGTCCATTCCTCTGCCCCGGACAAGGCTATGTGATTGTCGTTATCGTTTATCACTGCTTTTTACCGGACTTTCCTCTAAGAATTATTGCCGCTGCAGCTATTGCGGCAATAAGCACCGCCGCCGCGCCGACATACCAGAAAACCGATGCCGTTTCTCCGGGCTTGACGGCCTGCTCCGTTGCCGACTCCGTGACCTGCGCCGACGGCGCATCCTGCGTCTGCTCCGGCTCATCGGTGACCGTCGGCTCCGCCTCGGTCCTGATTATTCCGTTGTTATTGTCTGTGCAGCCCGGGCCGAAAAAGAACACATTGTCTATCACAACGGTTTCCCCCTTACTGCCGTCCACCAGCAGGTTCGTAAGCTCAAAGCCGGGCATCTTGACCTCATCTATATCAGGGGAATACGGGTCGCTTGACCATAAGTTCATCATATCCTCATAAAAGGTTATGATATATCCCTTTTCTCCGGGCGGCACTATTGCCATCTCGGAATCCGTAACGGTGATGGGGAAGCATTCGCCGCTCTGACTGATAAAATATATAACGGTACCGTTTTTGTTTTTGAGACAGGACGACTGTCCGACCATATAAAAGCCGATGCTCTGAGGCTGTTCGGTATTGTTTTCCACATAGAAGCCCATTCCCGTGCTGCCTGCAGCCGAGGAAGCACCCATCTGGTTTGTCTGGATGCGGAAGGTCATACGGGTAGCGGCGCCGTCATCCATCCCCATAAAATCGGTAAACACCAGCCTGCCGTCCTGCCACTGCGCATCCGGCCACTCGTAAAACGCCGTACCTGTCCAGAAGCCGCCGTCATCCCATACTATATCTCCGTCCGTCATGTCGGAAAATGTCTCCGCAACATTTATCTTTATATCCTCCGAGTCCCACGGAGTAAGCCTTCCCGCTTCATCAATTCCGGCATAAGCCGTGCAGAAAAGACCTGCAAGCACAACAAATACCGCCGCTATTTTTTTCATTGTATTTCCTCCCACAATTGATACCTAAATGATAACATTGCAACGCAATTATTAAAAGACAAAATACTAACAACCTCTAGCACGGTTATAACAATTATTCGCACAATTCTAATACGGATGAGGAACGGCGCATATAATACTTGCTTTTGCGGCATAAACCGTGGTATAATTACCGCGAAGCACTTATAATTACCGCGAAGCACTTATAATTACCGCAAAGCACTTACGGTGCAAGTCCGTTTACCGCCGGAGGCAAATAATGAAGCTGATAAATACCGAAATTTTAACCGGGCTGTCTCTGTCCGGGACAAGCGCGGATAAGGTTCTGGACAGATTTGATGCCGCTTCGGCACTCTGCCGCGGCAATTATACGGCGCAGCCCGTTATACAGCCCGTGCCTCTGTGCAACAATCATCTGCGTCCCGATACGGTATGCCCCGCATACGAGTCGCCGGGCGTTATGCCTCCGCTGCCCAGGAAAAAGAGCAGCCCCGGAGTCTTCCGCAGCGGAATGAGCATAGTGGAAAGCAGCGCCCTTATTAGAACCGAAGCAGCTTCATGGCAGGATATCCTGCGAATATGGGGCGAAAATGCGGAAAAAAGCGGCTTTTTCAGCCTCCGCTTTGACAAAAATATCCTCCGGCGCGTAAACACCGAAAACATATCCTCCATGTGCTTCGGTGTCCCCTTCGGCGTAACCGAAAGCATATATGTGCGTTCCTGTCAAATCCCATGGGGGCCGCTTCCTCCCCGCGATGCCGATGCCGTATCCAGTCTGCTGTGCGAAGGGGCAATACCTATAGGCTATATAAAAAGCTCCCCCTTCAATATGGGCCCGGATATGGCAGCGCAGGCCGTTGCCGGCGGCACCGTACCGTTTTCCCTGGGTGTGGATATGGGCGGCAGCGGGCTTGTAAACGCCGCACGCACAGGTGTTACTGCCATGCGCACCACCTACGGCCTCTGCTCCCGCTTCGGCGTACTGTGCAGAGCCCCCTCCCTTGAGCTGATATGCGTAAACGCAGGCAGTGTGCGCGACCTTGCAATGGTTTCCCGCATTCTGTTTCAGGGCTGCCGCAATGACTGCACCTCGTATTCCCAGATGATGCCCGGCTGGTATGAAACACTGTCCCATATCGAAATAAAAAACTACACCGTAGGCTTTGCGGAAAACATGCTTGACCAGCGTAAAAACCCGTATGCCACCGCAGCCGTACTCAAGGCCGCCGAAGCCTTCGAATTGCTGGGCGGAACCGTTCGCAGCGTCAGGCTGCCCCTGAACGGTACGGAGAACGAGCTTATGCGGATAATTGCCGCCGGGGAATGCCGCATCGAGGACATGACCGGCTGCCGCCGCGGCAACCCCGACCTTTCCGCGCTGCCCGAGGCAGCAAGGGAGGAAATACTGTTTAAGCGCCTGCTGTTAAAGGAAGGTACGGTGTTAAACGGCGCAAGAATCAGGCGCGGCCAGCTCATTCAGGGCTTTGAGAGGGCGCTTAGCGATGTCAACGCCGTAATATGCCCCGCCGTATGGGACGACGGCAGCGCATCGGATATGCCCGCAGCGCTTTCGCTGATAGGTATGTGCGGCCTTACCCTTCCCTGCGGCAAAACGCCGGAGGGGCAAAACCTGGGGCTGCTTATAGCGGCACGCCAGTTCTCCGAGGACACTCTGCTGATACTGGGTAAAATCTACGAGCAGGCAAATCATATGTCAAGGGAGGTTGTACGCCGTGGACGTCATTGCCGCATACCCCATTAAAGTAAAAACCAAGCTGTTCTGCGGCTGCGCACATAACGGCAGCTGCCCGATATGTGACGGAATACCCGCCATGCTGCCGCTGCTCAACAGAGAGGCCCTGTACAAGACGGTAATAGCCGCGCGGCTGTTGGGCTGCGACATGAACCTGTCCCTGTTTTACCGCGTGCCCGCTCTGCACTGCGGCCAGGTGCATCCCGTACTCTCGGCACGCCCCGCTCCCCTGGGCATAAACGGCAGCTTTAAGAGTGCGGAAAACATAAGCGTATATCCCCAGGAGAGCTTTACCGTCGTTCCTCACCTGTCATACGGACTGCCCATGCTCTGCGTCCGTGCCTCGGTATATGAGCCCGATATCACCGCGCTGCTTATGCAGCATGACATAGTCTCCGGCCGGCCCAGTCTCAGCCTCCGTGATGACGGAGCGGATATAACGGTTATTGTCCCGGATGCTCAAAGCCTTTCGGAGGCCGGGTCTGTCAAAGTAAAAAGGCCCGGCATATACACGGCGGAGCACTATTACGACACCTCCGCCATGCCTGCCGAGCCCGAACCTGATATGTGCATGCTGCACATAGACCCTTTTACCGCCGACGCCCTTGTGCGCGGGGAAATAACCGAGCTTTGACGCCGTTTGCGCGCCGGCTCTGTTTTTGCGGTACTTTTTCATGCGCCCCGGGCATTACCCCGGTATTCCGCGCTGTTTGTGCCTTACGGCCGCGTCTGTCAGCCCTGAACAGCCTTATCCTCAAAGCAGTATTTGCCCGAGCCCAGCTCCACCGTCCTGCCGCTTAGCGGAAGCACCAGAGCCGCCGAAGCGTTGCACGGCACCGTGCATTCAACGGTTATTCCGTCCTCCGTCCTGCGCCAGCCGCATTCCGCAATACCGTACACGGTTTTCAGGCGTGCGCGCGCATAATCCATGCCGTCTGTGGGCGTGGGTTTCATGCTTATACGCTTGTATCCCGGCTTCTCCGGAGCAAGACCTGCTACACATCTGTAAAGCCAGTCGCCTACCGAGCCGTAGGCATAATGATTAAAGGAATTCATATCCGCCGTTTCAAAGCTGCCGTCCGGCTTAATGCCGTTCCACCTCTCCCATATAGTAGTGGCTCCCATGTCCACCGAATACAGCCACGACGGGTAATCCCGCTGCATAAGCAATTTTGCCGCAAGGTCATGCCTTCCGTTTTCCGACAGGCAGAAGCACAGCTGAGGAGTGCCCACAAAGCCGGTTACCATGTGGTCATTATGCCGTTTCAGGTTTTCCGTAAGGCTCTGCATTATTCTGTCCCTGTCCTTAGGCTCCGCCAGATCAAAGCGCAGCGTTATCGTGCAGGCAGTCTGCGTGTCGCTTACCAGGCGTCCGTTTGGCGTAATATATTCCTTGCGGAAGGCTTTTTTGACCTTTGCCGATATTCCGGAATAATAACGCGCGTCCTCCTTTTTTCCAAGCGCCCGCGCCGCATCCGCCACCAGCGAAGCCGAATAGGCAAAGTAGGCGTTTGCCACAAGGTTCGGGTCGGTAGCGCCTGTCCAGCTCTCGCCCTCTCTGTCCATTCCCAGCCAGTCTCCGTACTGGAAATCCTTCATCCAGAGATAGTTTTCGCTTCTGGAGAGAATATAGTCCACCCATGCCTTCATGGACGGATACTGTTTCTCCAACAGTCCTTTATCCCCGTAAACCTGATACATCACGGTAGGAATAACGGTTGCCGCATCTCCCCATGCCGCCGCGCCGTTTGCACCGAACAGGTCCGGCACCATGTGCGGCACGCCCTTTTCCATGGACTGCTCTGCCGCAAGGTCGGCCAGCCATTTTGTGAAAAACGCCGAAACATCCATGTTGAACGCCGCAGTGGGCGCAAACACCTGCGCGTCCCCCGTCCATCCCAGACGCTCGTCACGCTGAGGGCAATCGGTAGGTATATCTATAAAATTACCCTTCTGACCCCACAGTATATTGTGCTGAAGCTGGTTTATATCTTTTTCCGAGCATTCAAACTCTCCGGTCTGCTCCATATCCGTGTGCAGCACGCAGGCGGTAAAATCCTCACAGCGCACATCGTCTATGCCCTCTACCTGACAGTAGCGGAAGCCGTGAAATGTAAAATGCGGCATGAGGGTCTGTTTTTTGCCGTTTGTTATGTAGGTATCGGTACACCGCGCCGTGCGGAGATTGGCGGTATATATCTCACCGTTTTGGTCAAATACCTCGCAATGCCGCAGCACAATCTTGCTTCCGGCCTTTTTCCGCACGTTAAAGCGTACAAAGCCGCTCAGATTCTGCCCGAAATCCAGCACCTTTTTACCGGACGGAGTGATTATCAGCTTCACCGCCGGGAGCTGCTGTATTATGCGCACCGCCGGGCTTACGCATCCGGTCATCCGGCCTTTATCATACTGCAGCGTTACGGCGCTGCCCTCCGGCTCATATCCCCGCCGCGTATCCTGGTCCTCTCCTGCCTCGCGCTCGGAAAACAGTATATGACCCGTGCCGTATTCCCATGTTTCGTCGCTGCTCACAGACTGACTTGTGCCGTCTCCGTACTCAATTAAAAGCCTGCACCAGAGCGCATTGCGGTCGCCGTACACCGCCGCTTTGTTTACGCAGCCAAACGGCCCGGAATACCAGCCCGGCGCCAGCGTCACCTCTATACGGTTTTCCCTTGCCAGCATATCGGTGACATCATAGGCCTGGTACTGCAGGCGGTAATTATAATCGGTGTTGCCCGGAGTAAAATAATCCCCGCCCACTCTTTTGCCGTTGATATGCGCCATATACAGACCCAGTGCCGTAATATACAGCCTTGCTCTCTTTATCCCGCCGCGAGCGCCAAAACTTTTTGTAAAAACCGGACAAAAAGACGGCCTGACCTGAGGATAGGTTATAAAATCCGCCCCCTCAAAATCTCCCATCAGTCCGGTTTCAAACCATGTTTTTCCCTCTGCCCGCTGTCCGTGGTTATCCCGGACGGTGATCTCAACGCTGTATCTGGTGCATTTTTCAAGCGGTTCCCCGGCATACTGTATCAGCACGGACTGACTGCTTTTGCGTCTGCAGCGCCATACGGCGTTGCGTCCCTTTTTAACGGTTATGCGGTATTCCGTCTGTACCGTATTGTCCGTATCGCTGTTGATAATATAAGAAAACCTCGGCCTTTCGGCATCCAGCCCTATAGGCCGGTCCATATGCTCCACTTTTATATCGGAAATAAACATATTTTCCCCGCTTTGTATCTGCTCTTTTTGCATTCCCAAAAGATAAAAGCGGAGCCGCCTCTTTACGCCCGGAGGCGTATTTAAGCAGGCGACCCCGCTTTGCATTAAAGTATTATTGTATGCTCTCCGCTGGCCAGCAGTATTTCGCTGCCCGCGGCTTTCCCGTCAACGGTGGCGGCGCTGCCCTGAGGCAATACCACTCTTGCCTTGGTTGACCACGGAACGGTGACCTTTAGCGTAACGGTGCTGCCTTCCCGCTTCCAGGAGGAAGCAAGCAAGCCCCGTCCCGTCATCCAGTCGGCGGATACGCTGTCCAGGTTATGCACAAAGTCCGGTCTGACGGTATATACACCGTCCTGCTTATCCGCAGGATTGATGCCCGCAAGCGCTTTATAGTACCACACCGAGAAGGAGCCGTGCATGGGGTGATTGTGCGAGTTCATACCCACGCCCGTGGAATTTTCAAAGCGCTCCCATATTGTGGTCCCGCCGCAGGCAAACATATACCCGAAGGAAGGATAGTCCTCCTTTTTAAGCAGCTCTACGCCTATATCGTTGCGTCCCAGCTTATTGAGCACCTCAAAGAGATACTTGGTGGTCTGGTTTCCGGTGGTGACATGTCCTCCGTTGGTTATCATCAGGTCGTCCAGCAAATGCTTGATTACGCTCTGACGGTACTCCTCGGGCACGATATCCAGAAACAGCGGGAACAGGTTGGAGCCCTGTGAGCACGGCATATAGCAGCCGTTTTCGGTGTCCAGGCAGTGCCTGTTGATGTTATCCGCAAGCTCCTTTGCCTTCCGTTCAAAGAACTGCACCTCGTCCTGTCTTCCCATAACGGCGGCGCACTTTGCCATTGTCTTGCAGTCATAATACACATAGCCCGTGGATATTATCTGCCTGCCGATATTGGCCGGCATAGCGTCGCAGGAATGCCCGAACTCACTCTCCATCAGCGGCGGAGCCCAGTCACCGGCATAATTGGTATGCACCAGTCCCTTTTCGTCCAGCGTGGTAAGCTTAAAGCGCGCATAGCGGTCCATACCGTCGTAGAAGCGCTCCAGCACCGATTTGTCCTCATAGAAGCGGTACATGGCATACGGCAGCTGTACATACACGCTGCTGATATGGCATGCCGGGAAGCCCCCGTAGAAGAACGGTGCGGTGTCTCCAATGGCTCCGCTTTCCTGAAGGGTCTGGGAATCCGCAATATCGTTTAACCATTTTTCAAAGAACAGGTGCGCGTCAAAATTGAACATGGTCTGCTCAAAACGCACGGTGACATCGTTTATCCAGCCCAGACGTTCATCGCGCTGCGGGCAGTCTGTAGGCACGGAATGCTCATTGTTCATCTCTGTGTTTATCACTGCATTGTAAATCTTGTTGAGCATGGGCTCGGAGCATTCAAAATGTCCCGCCCTCTGCAGCCTGTTATTGACCCTGTATGCCTCACAGCCAAGCAGATGCACGCCCTCGTCGATCGTCACTTCGGCAAAACGGAAACCGTGATATGTAAAGCGGGGCTTATAGTACTCCTGGACATACTCGCCTTTGAGGATATAGGTATCCGTCTGCTTCGCCTCGCGCAGGTTCATCTGGTTGACGGTCTTGTCCTGGTTGATGCTCTCTCCGTAGCGCACTACAACCTTTGCACCCCTGGGACCGCGCAGGCGCAGCCTTGTCCAGCCCGCAATATTCTGTCCGAAGTCATATACCACCGTATAAACTCCGGGCCTGTGCACCTCCTTGGGGCGCAATACGGTATGCTCCCCGATGGAGGGCATAAGTGTGGTATCCATTATTCCTTTGGGAGGCTTAGGCGCGTTTATTGCCGGAGTGAACCTTTCGTCCGGAACGAACTCCGGCGTATTCCAGCCCTCGATCTCCATGCGGGCGTCGTATGTCTCTCCGTCAAAGACATTATTCATTACTATGGGGCTCTGCGCGCACAGCCATTTGCCGTCCGCCGCAGTAACAATTGTCTCACTGCCGTCCTCATAGCACAGCAGGATATTCATTTTCAGACACGGGTCGTTAAACCATGACGGATTGGTGCCGAATATCTGCTGGAAAAATATATGCTCATGTCCGAACCATCCCTCTCCCAGCTGAACGCCGAAGGCGTTTTTGCCCTGCCGCAGATAGGGAGTGATATCGTATGTATCGTAAAGCACCCGCTTGTTATAATCCGTCCAGCCCGGGCAAAGCGATGAATCGCCTACTTTTTTACCGTTTATCGTAAGCTCGTAATATCCCAGTCCGCACACATACGCTCTTGCGCGCACCACCTTGCGCGTAATGTCCGCCTGACGCAGGAAATACGGGCTCTTGCGCTTTTCATACCCGGCAAATGCAATAAAGTCCCCCTCCGGGCCGTCCAGCAGCGCCGTTTCAAAGCTGCCCTCCGGCGATGTGATGCTGCTGCCGTCCGCTAAGGAAAGAGTTACGCGCCAGGTATATTGCTCCGAGCTCTTCAGCTCTCCTTCAAAACGGCAGACATTCTCCGCGCTCTGCTCACTGCGGGAAAACACCGTATTGCCGGCGCTGTCCTTTACCTCAATGCTGTATGCCTCCTGGTCGGCTCCCTGGCTCAGGCGCCAGGAAAATCTCGGCGTTCTTGTACCCACACCCAATGGGTTTTGATTAAACTCGCAAAAAATACTGAAATCAGCCATGAAATCCTCCGTAAAACACAGATTATAATTAAGCTATTTTATTATATAGCAAGCCGCCCATAATTAAAAGTCATTTTTTTAACCCGTTTAAGCACATTTCTAATACTTGACCCAAAATAATGCAATATATTATAATAATCTTGCTGCAAACAGCCAATACCTGAATACCGCCGCAGCACCTTTCTGAAAGGAGTCCGGCATCAGCCGGGATAAAACAGAGCCATGAAAGTAAAAAGATTGATCCACGCCTGCGTGCTTGCGCGCACGGCAGCCGGAACAGCCGTATTTGACCCATACCTCATCGACAGCCTTGCACAAAACGGCATAGCCGTGCCCAAAGCGGATTTTATTTTCATCACGCACGGGCATTTTGACCATTTCAGCCCATCGGATATAAAGCCCTTTCTGAAGGACGGAACCGTTATAATATGCCCGGAGAATCTGCGTCCTGCCTGCGAGCGTCTGGCTCCCGTAACGGAAACACCCGTCGGGCTCAGGGTAACGGCGGTGCCCGCCTATAATATCGGCAAGCCCTTTCACAAAAAAGTCGACGGAGGACTCGGATATATTATAGATGACGGCGAAAGCTCCCTGTATGTAGCGGGCGATACCGACCTGACAAGCCAAGTCAAAGCAGTGCGCTGTGATATCTGCGCCCTGCCCGTAGGCGGCACTTATACCATGGACGCCTCCGAGGCGGCTCAGGCCGCAGGCTGCATAATGCCCCGGATAGCCATCCCCACTCATTACGGAGACATAGACTCCGTAGCCGGAAGCCGTGCCGCGGAAGAGTTTGCGTCCCTGCTGCCCCAATCGGTACGCTGCGATATCTTCCC
>JAQXIQ010000050.1 GCA_029007865.1 Bacillota bacterium | reverse complement strand
GAGGGCAAGCTCAGGGCGGTTGCTTCGGTCACTTTTGACGATGTTTTTGTGGTACACGATATCAAGATAATTGAGGGCGCCGGAGGGCTTTTTATTGCAATGCCTGCCCGCAAAACAGCCGGAGGCGAGCTTAAGGATGTCGCTCATCCCATAGTGACTTCGCTGCGTACCGAGATGTCCGAAAAGATTCTGGAGGCTTATGCAAGGCTCTGAGCCTTTATATTATTGCCCGATAACAGCAATTATTCCGTACCCGTCTTAAAGACGGGTGCTTTTTTATCTGCCGGGATACAGTGGACGGTTTTGATACTTGCGGGTTCAAAAGAATAATATTCCTTGTAAAACACCGACCGAATACCGGGAGAGCATAAGCATGATATAAAAAGTATCGGCTGCTGACGGCCCGGTTTAGCCGGTCCGTTTGTTTTTCGGGGTTCTAATTACGGAAAATTTGAATAGTTTGCCGGAAATCGCTTGATATATCAAGGTAATTTGTCATATAATATTATTAACAAATAACAGGGAAAGTAAGCGGTAATTATGAATATTCTGGATTATAAAAACAAACGGGTGCATTTTATCGCCATAGGCGGGTCTTCCATGAGCGGACTTGCCATGATGCTGCTCAATCTGGGCTTTACGGGTGTCTCCGGTTCCGACTGGGCCGAGGGAAAAGCGGTTGCGGCTCTGCGTGCCGCCGGGATAAGAGTGGCCTCAAAGCATGATGTGCAGAATGTGGAGGATGCCGACCTTGTGGTTTATTCCGCAGCGATAGGGCCTGCAAACTGCGAGTATGCGTATGCAAAGGAGCACGGCATTCCGATGCTCAGGCGCGATGAGCTTTTGGGAGCGCTGTCCTATGCGTATAAAAACTGCATAGGAGTTTCCGGCACGCACGGCAAGACCACCACTACGGGCATGATAAGCGAGATTTTTCAGTATGCAAAAAGAGACGCCACGATACATATAGGCGGCGTACTGCCCATGCTGCACAGCAATGTGCGCCTGGGTCACGGAGACACATTTATCACGGAAGCCTGTGAATATGTGGATTCTTTTCTCACGCTGCGCCCCAGATACGCCATTGTACTGAACATCGATGCCGATCATCTGGACTATTTCAAGGATCTTGAGCACATTTATCAGTCGTTTCTGAAGTTTGTGCAGCCTGTTCCGCAGGACGGGTGCGTTATAGGCTGCGGCGACGATGCCATGACTGCGCGATTGCTGAAAAACTGCGGAAAGCGCTGCATAAGCTACGGCTTTAATCCGGACAACGATTATCATGCGCGCGACATTAGCTTTACCGCCGAGGGCTACCCGCAATATACTCTGTATAAGGGCGCGGAGAGCCTGCTCCGGGTGGAGCTCAGCGTTGTAGGCAAGCTGAACATTCTCAATTCCATGGCCGCCATAATATGCTGCATGGAAAACGGCATAAGCCGTGACGATATTATCGGCGGTCTGAAGGAGTTCCGGGGCGTTATGCGCAGGTTTGAGGACCGCGGAGTATATAACGGGGCAAGAGTGGTGCACGATTACGGGCATCATCCGCAGGAGGTGGAGGCCACCATTCTGGCTGCTCAGCCCATTGAGAAAAAGCGGCTATGGGTTGTATACCAGCCGGCGCTGTATTCCCGCACGAAGGCGCAGTTTGACCGTCTGGTCAAATGCTTCCGCGGGGCAGATAAGGTCATAATCATAGATATATTCGGTTCCCGTGAGCCGTTTGACCCCACAATACATTCCAGAATGCTGGTGGATAAGATAGTCAGTCAGGAGCACATGGATTGCAAATACATATCCACCATGGAGGAAGCGGCGGAATATCTCAAGGCCAACCTCATGCCTGGAGATATCTGCCTTACCATGGGCAGCGGCAGTATTGACAAGCTGGACACTTTTATTTTTGACAAAAAATAACACGGCATTTTTCGCATATTTCCTTACCGAATTTGTTACAATAACAGCAAAGAAGGGAAGGTGCGGATAAATGAAAAAAGTAATCTGTGTTCTGGCTTTGGCCGTGCTCCTGTTCCCGGCAATCAATGCGCTGGGCGAAGCAGACCGCGAGAACTCTGCGTATAAAACCATTGAATATTCGGTTTACAAATGATAAACCGTTGAATATACCGTAAAGAGCCTGCGCGGTAATGCGCAGTTTCCGTAGCGATTTTGTATTTAACATTTTGCGGCCCAAAATAAAGCACACTTTATTTCGTTTTTGCGAAGTATAGTGTGCTTGTTTTTTTATTATTTATTGTCTTTGCAGGTCAATGCTTTTATTCAATCAGGAGTTATAATCGTAAGGGATTTTATTTTTTCTTTCGCCTTTCAGGTTTAATATATAACCGTCTTCCACCTTGCACCACCATGCAGGATCATGGCCGGGCAGATCTTCCAGAATATCTCTGTCACTTACAAACGAGCTTTTTATTACTTCCAAGTCGCCGACAAATATTTCAATCTCCGCATAGTCTCTGCCGTCTTTATCGCTAAAAACCACCTCGTATTTGTCAGATCTTATTTCGGAAAGAATAATCGTCCCGACCGCACCTTTTTTTACCCCTTCGCTCCGGTATTTATCGGTTAAAACCTTTACCTCATCTAACCATTTCATATATTCTTCTCCTTAATCCTTTATTAGCGGCGTAGCGATTTTAATTCTGCCGTATGGCCACGCAACGCAACCCACATGACAGTTAAATATTTCATTGGCGTGATCTCTTTTTCCTTCAAAAATTATATTCACGGTAAAATGCCGACCGTGTTCGCTCTGTCCGGATATAATCATGCAATTCTTGTGAATCCTCTGCATCGCCTGCCAAAAACTTGTGCTTAATTTCTGTCCGGATATAATCATGTAATTCTTGTGAATCCTCTGCTTTGTACCCCATTGTGTGCATCATTGCCTGTTTATTGTCGTTAACAAATAAATAATGGGTTATTTTTTTAAGCGGAAAATCAAAATCAACTTTTTGTAATTCATATTCTTTGTTTTTACACTTGCAATTCGGATGATAATACTCGGGTTTATTATTATTTCCAAAGACCGTATCGTTCAGAGCAACACATAGTGCGCAAGTCTGTGTTTTGCCGTCGTTTTCAGCAATGCCGCTGCGGGTCTCAATATTTTAAGGGCTTGCGTTTTCTCTTATAACGAAGCCGTCTCCGCTTATCCCGAAAATATTATCCATAATCCATCTGATGTTTTCAAATATAGTATAGCATAAAACTCCTTTTATTTCAAAGATTTGAAAGAAACTTCTTCTCCCGGCTTATTTGCTATAACGCGACTTTTTTATTTGCGAACATATTTGTGCCGTTATTTCGGTGGAAATTGCCTGGTCCGGCTCAGCTGTTTATGAAATTGCCCTCATGGTAACTGCGGTAATGCGCAGGCTTTTTTTGTTTGGGATAAAAACGCTTGTGTAAAACACCGAAAACAGGTATAATAGAATATATAAAAATGTACGGAAATAAACCACACGGAATTGGAGGATATTTTTTAAGTGGCAAAAAAACAGAATACTACCAAACTGCGTATCATCCCGTTGGGCGGTGTCGATGAGATCGGAAAGAATATGACCGTCATCGAATACGGGGACGATATGCTGGTTATTGATTGCGGCTCGATATTCCCGCGCGAGGACATGTATGGCATTGATCTGGTAATACCGGACATCACATATCTGGAACGCAACAGGGATAAGCTCAGAGCCTATCTTATAACGCACGGACACGAGGATCACATCGGTGCATTGCCTTATGTTCTGCCCAGGGTGAACGCTCCCGTATACTGTACAAGACTGACCAGGGCTCTTATAGAGTATAAGCTGAAGGAGCATAAGTTTGATAAGGCGCAGATCAACACCGTCTATCCCAGGGATAAGGTCAAAATAGGCTGCTTTGAAGTGGAATTTATAAAGACAAACCATTCCATTGCCGGAGCCGTAGCGCTGGCCATCCATACGCCGGTGGGAACCATTGTGCATACCGGAGATTTCAAGGTGGACTATACTCCGGTGGACGGAGAGGTCATAGATCTTGCCAAGTTTGCGGAGCTGGGTAATAAGGGCGTGCTGCTGCTTATGGCGGACAGCACCAATGTAGAGCGCGAGGGCTATACCATGAGCGAGCGCTCGGTGGGCAAGGCGCTGGAACGCTATTTTATCGAGGCCGAAGGGCGCCGCATTATTGTGGCTACCTTTGCCTCCAATGTTCACCGGATACAGCAGATAGTGGACCATGCTGCGGCGTGCAGCCGTAAGGTGTGCTTTCTGGGCAGAAGCATGGAAAACGTTGCGAGCATCGCCAGCGAGCTGGGGGAGCTTATCGTGCCCAAGGATATGTGGGTGGAGCCGGACAGAATCGATTCCATCCCCAAGGATAAGCTGGTGGTCATAACTACCGGCAGTCAGGGCGAGCCCATGAGCGGACTTGCACGCATGGCCAGTGACGAGCATTCCCGCATAAGACTGGGAGAACAGGACACCGTGATTCTGTCCGCAACGCCTATACCGGGCAACGAGCGCATGGTTTCCAGAGTGATCAACAACCTGTTCCGAAAGGGCGTTATAGTAATATATGAGGCTCTTGCTGAGGTGCATGTATCCGGGCACGCGCGCAAGGAGGAGCTGAAGCTTATTCATGCCCTTACCAAACCGAAGTATTTTATGCCGGTGCACGGTGAATACCGACATCTGGTGCAGCATGCGCGGCTTGCGCAAAGCATGGACATGATGAAGGAAAACACCTTTATTCCGGAGCTTGGCTATGCACTGGAGCTGGACAGGCGCAGCGCCGGCATGACGGGAGGCATTCCGTCCGGAGCCGTAATGATAGACGGACTGGGAGTGGGGGATGTCGGCAATATTGTGCTGCGCGACCGCAAGCTGCTCTCGCAGGACGGCCTTATCGTGGTTTGTGTTACCTTTGACGGGGCTACGGGAGACCTGCTCTCCGGGCCGGATCTTATTTCCAGGGGCTTTGTTTATGTCCGGGAATCCGAGGAGCTCATGGAAAGCGCAAAAAGCGTTGTGCTGGACTACATCAATACTTTGCAGAGCGGGCCGCACAGCGACTGGAATTCCATCAAAAACGGTATCCGCAACAGGCTGAAGGATTATCTGTTTTCCAGAACCAAGCGCAGTCCGGTCATTCTGCCCATAGTCATAGAAGTTTAACCGTTAATTAACTATTTCGCACTTGCAATTTAACGGCTGTGACTGTAAAATATATTATCGCAATACCGCAGCCCACGGAGACAGTGCTGCGGGGCCGGCTTGTTATGCCGGTCACAGCATAAACTGAAGGGAGATGATGCTATGCCGCCGAGAAAAAGTAAAGGGAAGAGCAAAAGCAGAAAAAGCGAGCAAAGCTTTGGAACACGGCTCAAAAGCTGGTTTGTCGACCAAAAGGAAAAGATAAGCAGCCATCTTGAGGACGGCACATCTTTGAAGCGCACATGGAAGACTCTGCGCCCCATATCGATATACGTTCTAAGCGTGCTGTTGGTGATAATTATAGTTACATGCTCCTTTAACCTGGTCAACAACGCCTTTTTTGCCCCGGTGGATCCCGGCAACGATGAGCCCGTAATGCTGGTTGTGGGCAGTGGTTCCTCTATGAGCGCCGTAGCCAGCAAGCTGGATAAAATGGGCTTGATCAAATCCAAGTGGGGCATAAAGCTTCTTGCGGATTTTACCAACCGCTCCGGCAAGGTCAAGGCCGGAGAGTATATACTGGACAGAACAATGTCGGTAAATGAAATACTGGACATCCTTACCCAGCCTTCTCCGGTACAACTCACCGCAAGGGTCACCATAACAGAAGGCATGGGAGTAGAGGCCATGGCGGCGCTGCTTGAGGAAAAGGGCGTAATAAACAATAAAGAGGATTTTATTAAAGCCTGCAGCGATCTGTCCGCCTTTGAGCAATACGATTTTATTAAGCAGCTTGCGGGACGCGACGGCGTAAGATACGAGCTTGAAGGATATCTTTTCCCGGATACCTATGATTTTTATCTGGATTCCTCCGCCTCCAGCGTTATAAATAAGCTACTAGCTCGGTTTGTACAGATTTATACCGATGAATATGCGGCTAAGGCGGAAGAGCTGGGTATGAGCATGAATGAGGTAGTGACTCTTGCCTCCATTGTGCAGTCCGAGGGCCTGACCAAGGATTTTGCCAAGATATCCGCTGTGTTCCACAACCGGCTTGAAAGCGATATGTATCTGGGCAGCGATGTTTGCATACAGTATGCCATTAACCAGAAAAAGCTTGTGCTGACCACTGAAGAGCTTAATGTGGATTCGCCGTACAACATGCACAAGAACAAAGGGCTTCCGCCGGGGCCGATATGCTCTCCGGGCAAGCAGGCGATTGAAGCGGTGCTGAATCCGGATCCCGATATAATAAGCGGAAAGTACTATTACTTCACCCTTACCGATCCCGCAACAGGGGAGCTTGCCTTCTCCAAGACCTATGAGGAGCATCAGGCGGTTGTAAACAAGTGGCGTCCGGTATGGGAGGAGTACGACAGAACGCATTGATATGGTGACCTCCCGTAAAACAACCCGGTATCTCAGAGAACTGGCAGGGTGCGCAGAAGCGTTTGTACGCACCCCGGAGTATCCGATGCTCCCGCCTGAGAGTATGCGGTTTCTGGAGGTGCTTGTTTCGGCGGCTAAGCCTGCGAAAATATTAGAGATAGGCACCAATATAGGCGCGAGCGGAATAGCCATGCTCAAGGCCTGCGACCGGGCGCATCTTTATACCGTTGAGATGAACGAAGAGACCGCCGGTATTGCGCGGCGGAATTTTGAAGCGGCGGGTCTTGCGGACAGGGCGGACATACTTATCGGCAAAGCCGAGAATATATTGCCCTATATGAGCGATACATATGATTTTGTCTTTCTGGACGGCCCTAAAGGACAGTACGGCTTTATGCTTTCGTATATTCTGCCGCTGATTGCCAAGGGCGGAATGCTGGTGTGCGATAATGTGCTTTTCCGGGGAATGGTGACCGGGGATAAAAAGGTCAGGGCGCGAAAGCGCACAATTGTGAAAAAGCTGGATGAATTTCTGCGCTTGCTCAGCAGCGACCCTTCGCTTATTACCGGGATTATACCCATAGGTGACGGCATGAGCGTAAGCTATAAAAAATAGCTATTTCCTTTAACCCGTTGCCGTCGGGGCGGAGCATGTTGTCCGAAACGGCGAGATGCGGCATTTTGATTCCTGCCTTTTCATTGCGGCGTTCCGTTTGTAATATGTGAACATGCATAATATTTGGGCGATCGCGGTCTGTCTATGACTGATCCGGGCGCCTTTTTTATTTGCTTATGCCGCTTGCGGAGGCAAAACGCCCTGATTATGCGGCGCCGCAAGCGTGCTTTTATGTTTGCGCTTAGAAAAGGGAAGCGATCCGGAAGACGGCAAACGCTATGAGATAAGCAACCAGCGTCTGGAACAGTACGCTGGCGGCGGTGCGGCGCCATGAGCCCAGCTCCTGTTTTATTGCACCTATTGCGGCAATGCACGGGGTGTACAGAAGAGCAAAGGTCATAAACGAGTATGCCGAGGCCGGAGTAAAAAGCCAGGGCAATGCGGCGGTAAGGGCTTCTCCACCGGAGCCTCCGCACAGCACCGTCAGAGCGGCAACCACCGATTCCTTTGCCACAAGACCTGCCAGCAGGCTTACCGAGGCCTGCCAGAAGCCGAAGCCCAGCGGAGCAAACACCGGTGCCAAAAAGCGGCCTATTGCTCCCAGTAAACTGTCCTGAGGAGTCCCGGCCGGAGCCAGAGACGGAGTAAAGCTCTGCAGTACCCAGATTATTATGGACATACCGAATATCAGAGTGCCGGCGCGCAGCAGGAAGTCTCTGCATTTGTACCACAGATGCCGCACCAGCCCCTTGACCTCCGGTATTCTGTACGGAGGCAGCTCCAGCAGAAACGACGGGTTACTTTGCCGGAAAACGGTTTTTTTAAGCAGTAAGCCGCTCAAAGCCGCCGCGACAATGCCCAAAAGATACAGGCTGAATATTACCGGCCCCTGACGCGACGGGAAAAGCGCCCCTGCAAACAGAGCGTATATGGGCATCCTGGCCGAGCAGCTCATAAAGGGTATCAGCATGACGGTAAGCTGTTTTTCCGTTTGTGAGTCTGCGGTGCGCGCCGCCATTACCGCAGGAACGCTGCAGCCAAAGCCCATCAGCATGGGAATAAAGGCTTTGCCGCTTAAGCCTATTCTGCTCATAAGGCCGTCGGTTATGAACGCCGCTCTGGCCATGTACCCGCTGTCCTCCAGCAGAGTCAGAAAAAAGAACAGCAGCATTATCTGGGGCAGAAAGCATACAACGGCGCCCACTCCGCCTATTATTCCGTCCGATACAAGGCTTACGCACCAGTCCGGTGCGCCTGCGCTTTGCAAAGCGGCTTCCGCGCCGGCGGCAATATGAGTGTGTATAAAGGCTGAAAGCATATCGCGCAGGGCATTTCCGGGCCGGCCGAATATTATGAGAAAGGCGCCCAGAATTATCAGAATAAATATTGGCAATGCAAGATATTTGTTGGTGACTATACCGTCCACGGCACATGTAAAGCTGTCGGAATGTTTTGAAACGGTATATATGCGGATCAGCCCCTGTATGTATTTGTATCTGGCATCTGCCAGTGCGGTCTGGCTGTCACCGGGTCCACCGCAAAAATCATTTACCGCTTCTTTTATCTGACACTGCTGTTCCGGGGTAAGTTTAAGTTCGGAAAAGCATTTTTCGTCTCCGCTCAGTATGCGCGAGACATAATGCCTGCGCAGCCGTGCCGTATTGCCGCGGATTAT
The DNA here is from genome assembly GCA_029007865.1 of Bacillota bacterium. Classification (GTDB taxonomy): domain Bacteria; phylum Bacillota; class Clostridia; order Christensenellales; family QALW01; genus UMGS1338. The sequence continues at coordinate 14,379 of JAQXIQ010000050.1, read as the reverse complement.
GCGCTCTATCCGGTCATAGACCGGTAAATCGGCGTACATTCCGCAGCTGCCGGCATGTCCGTTTTTGCACAGGTCGGCGACGGCGCGCAGCAGGTCATCCGTTCCGATGCCTTTTTTAGCGGATATGGGCACGATTTTAATGCCCAGCTCCCTTGCAAGCCCGTCGCAGTCTGTTTCGGTGCCGCTTTTTTTTAACTCGTCCCACATATTTATCGCAAGCAGCATCGGGATCTCCAGTTCCGCAAGCTGCAGCGTAAGGAATAGGCTGCGCTCAAGATTGGTGCCGTCCGCTATATTTATAATCATATCCGGCTTTTCTTTGCATAAAAAATCCCGGGCAATTATCTCTTCCATGGTGTGCGGGGAAAGCGAGTATATGCCGGGCAAATCCACAAGCCGTATCTCATCCTGCCCGATGTGAAAGCTGCCCTCTTTTTTTTCCACGGTGACTCCGGACCAGTTGCCTACATGCTGATCCGAACCCGTCAGAAGGTTGAACAGAGTGGTCTTTCCGCTGTTTGGGTTCCCGGCCAGGGCTGCGGTATATATCATTTTGGTGCATCTCCCTTAAAAGCGCGGCAATGCCGCTGCGGTGCAATTCTGTTTCCCGTCTGTGCAGGTGCGCTTTGTAATTCCTCGTTTCTGACATATATTCGCGCCGCCTGATTTTTTCTCAGCGCCAGCATATACCCGCGCAGTGAGATAAGCACGGGCCCGCCGAAAGGGGCAAAGCGAATAAGCTTTACCGTAGTTCCGGGCGTAACGCCCATCTCGGAAAGGCGTGCGCGTATTGCCGTTTCGCACTCCACGCGTTCTATTGCGGCGCATTGTCCGGGCTTCATTTGGCAAAGTGTCATAATATGTGCCTCTGTAAGTGTTTTTGATGTTGATTTTTTAACCTGCTCGGTTGTATAATTGTATAGCAAGGAGGAGCCAAATATGTATCCGGATATTCTGCCTGATGAAAAAAAGCTTTGCTGGAGCTATGAGGATGTTTTTGCGGACAAGCGGCGTCTCGTAAAGGCATATACGCATGAGAATTTCAGAATGAACATGCATTATCATGATTTTTATGAGCTTAATATTGTGCTTTGCGGACAGGGTATGCACTATTTCGGGAGCAGCAGATGCTTTTTTACCAAAGGCGATATGTTTGTTATTCCTCCGGGAAGCCGTCATGGGTATTATACGGACGGCAGAGCGGATATATTTCATATTCTGCTGCACGAAAGCTTTTTTCTCAGATACCGTCAGGAACTCTCGGTGCTGCCCGGATATACCATACTTTTTACTCTGGAACCGGCCTTGCGCAGTATTGACGGCGGCAGGCGGTATATGCTGCATATAGGGGAGAGGCTGGAGGAGCTTATGCCGGAGCTGATGCGTATGCACAGCCTTTATTACTGCCATGAGGACGAGGACGATATCGCGCTTAACGCGCTGGCGCTGTATGTGATTTCGTGGCTTTGCGGGCTTTGCAGGCAATCCGGAATTGCCAAAACCGCAGGTGAGCTTAAGACGCTGTCCGCCTGCATAAGGGCGGTCAATGCGGGCAATATAAGCGAGGTCAGTCCCGACTCCGTGGCCATGGAGGCCGCGGTGTCAAAATCCACGCTTTTCCGCACATTCAAAAAAGGGCTGGGTATGACCCCGGGGGAATACATAAAGCTGTGCAGACTGGACAGCGCGGCGCTGCAGCTGCGAAGCGGGCGCGACAGCATATCGGATATTGCACAGAACTGCGGCTTTTTTGACAGCTCTCATTTTATTCATTCCTTTTCCAAACGCTTCGGTATGACGCCGTCGCAATACAGGCGGGAAGCGTACGGCATTGAAAATAACTGAAAACTCTCTGAAATGAAATCCGGTGTTGACTTTTGAGTATTTTGTGATAAATTATTAGGTGTTGAAAACGATTTCAGGCGGTGATAAAGCAGTGGTTACCATAAAGGATATTGCCCGTGAGGCAGGGGTGTCCATATCTTCCGTATCCAGGTATTTCAACAATCGCCGTCTGCTTGGAGAGGAAAGCCGCAACAGGATAGAGGCGGTTGTAAATAAATACTGCTATACTCCCAATTCCATGGGCAGATGCCTGCGTCTTGCGCGCTCGGGAAAGATACTGGTGCTGCTGCCTACCATGGAAAACCCTATGTATTTAAGGATTCTTTCCTCCATCGAAAACGAGTGCTATCAGTACGGACTGACCGTGCTTGCGTGCGATACACATAACGACAGCTACAAGGAAAAGCATCTGCTGTCCATGCTCACAAACCACTATGCGGACGGGGCGATACTGTTTTCCTCTTCCCTCTCCGGCGATGAACTCAATGCCCTTTCCAGAAAGCTGCCTATCGTGCTTTGCTGTGAGCAAAGGGAGGATACGGTAGCCGGCAGTGTGTCCATAGACGACCGCGCCGCGGCTTTTGAGGCGGTGGAACACCTGATAAGAAAGGGTCACAGCGACATTGCAATGGCGTCGGGACGCGGGGTTTACGGCTCCACGGCTCTGAGGGAAAGGGGCTACAGGGAGGCGTTAAGCAAGTACGGCATAACGTTCCGTGAGGATTATATAATCCGCGGCGATTACGGCTTCAAAAGCGGAGCTGCCGCTGCCGAGAGGGTTTTTACGCTTGAGCCTGAGCCTACAGCACTTTTCTGCGTTTCGGATGCCGTAGCCATAGGAGCGGTCCGGGCGGCGATTTTGAGGCATAAGTCTCTTGCGGTTATCGGCTTTGATAACACATCGATTTCCGGAATTTATATGCCGGAGATAACAAGCGTGGCGCAGCCCAGAACCGAGATGGGAAAAACGGCGGTGGAGATGCTGCTTGCGCGCATGGACAACATAAAGCTTGCACAGGAAAAAAAGTTTCTGCCGCACAAGCTGGTGGTAAGGCAGAGCACAGAGAACGTTATCAAATCCTGAGGGATTTAATAAATAATGATTATTTTTATGAGGTGAACAGTTATGGCTAAGATCAAAGCGGCAATAATAGGATGCGGTGGTATCGGAACGGGCAAACATCTCCCGGCTCTTGCGGCTCTTAAGGAAAGGGTGGAGGTTGTCGGCTTCTGCGACATAATACCGGAGCGCGCTCAGAAGGCGTGCAAGGAATTCGGTGCCGATGGCGCCAAGGTTTACACCGACTATAAAGAAATGCTCAAGGATGAGAGCATACAGACCATCCATGTATGCACCCCCAACCGTTCCCACAGCTTTATTTCCATAGATTCCATGGAGGCCGGCAAGCATGTAATATGCGAAAAGCCCATGGCAAAAACCTATGCCGAGGCAAAGGCGATGCTGGATTGCTCAAAGAAAACCGGCAAAATACTCACCATCGGCTATCAGAACCGGTACACCAAGGAGTCGCTTTTTGTTAAGCGTGCCTGCGAGGAGGGCGAGCTGGGTGACATCTATTATGCCAAGGCTCATGCTATCCGCCGCCGTGCGGTTCCGACGTGGGGCGTGTTCCTCAATGAGTATGAGCAGGGCGGCGGTCCGCTTATAGATATCGGAACCCATGCTCTTGACCTTACGCTGTGGTGCATGGACAACTATAAGCCCAAGGCAGTGCTGGGCGCCACATTCAAAAAGCTGGGCGACCAGAAGGAGACCGGAAACCCGTGGGGCGACTGGGATCAGTCACAGTTTACCGTTGAGGATTCCGCATTCGGAATGATCATTATGCAGAACGGCGCTACTATACAGCTGGAGAGCAGCTGGGCGCTCAACACCAGGGAAGTGGGCGAGGCCAAGACCACTCTTTGCGGCACAAAGGCGGGCATCGACATGAAGGACGGCGTGCATATCAACGGCGTAAAGTACAACAAAATGTACACTCTTACTCCGGATCTTACCGGTGTGGGCGTAGCTTTCTTTGACGCCGCTGGCGGAGATAACCCTGCGGTAACCGAGCTGAGCCTGTTCCTTAACGCGGTTGAGGGTAAGGGAGAGCTCGTTACAAAGCCGGAGCAGGCTCTGGTAGTAACGCAGCTGCTGGAGGCCATATACACCTCCGCAAGCACCGGCAAAGCCGTTTATTTTGACTGATAATTCTCTGCTTTGACGGACGCGGCGGTGAGAATGCCAAAATCCGCACAAAAACAAACAATACAGCAATTAAGGAGTCGGCTATGAACATAGTAATTTATAACGAGGGTATTCACGACAAGGAAGAATGGATGAAAAATGTCTATCCCCAGGGCATTCACGGGGCTTTAAGCGATATTCTGGCATCTCCGGAAAACAGCATAACCGTGATAACGCTGGATAATGTGGGCGATATAACCCCGGAGCTGCTTGCCCGAACCGATGTCATGCTCTGGTGGGGACATGCGGCGCATCATCTCGTTCCGGATTCCGTATCAAATACGGTAACCGAGGCGGTGCAGAAGGGAATGGGCTTTGTCGCACTGCATTCGGCGCACATGAGCAAGCCGCTGCGCCAGCTTCTGGGTACCTCCTGCACACTGAAATGGCGCGATAACGATGCCGAGCGCGTATGGGTGACCGCTCCGTCGCATCCAATTGCGGCCGGACTTCCTGAGTATTTTGAGCTCCCGGACGAGGAGATGTACGGTGAGTACTTTGATATTCCGAAGCCGGATGACGTGGTGTTTATGGGCTGGTTCAACGGCGGAGAACTGTTCCGCAGCGGCGTAACCTTTACGCGGGGACTGGGCAAAATATTCTATTTTCAGCCCGGTCATGAGGCTTTTCCGACCTATATGAACCCAAATATCAGGCTGATAATCAAAAATGCCGTAAAGTGGGCCGCGCCGTCAAAGCGCCTGGAGCGTTTGGAATGCCCCATGAGTCCCGCGCCGGGGCCGGTATTAAAATAAGCCGCGTTTTAAGCAAATAAGCCGCATTTTAAGCAAGAAAAATGTGTTTTAGCAAAAACTGTTTCTGTGCCGTTCCGGGCAAGCCGGAACGGCCAATCTTGAGGAAAGGATGAGACTGTTTTATGAAATTAGGAGTTTTGACCGTAGCCCTGGGAGACCAGCCTCTTGATAAGGCGCTGGGCTTTCTGGAGGATCAGGGCGTGCAGATGGTGGAGATAGGCTGCGGCGGATGCCCCGGAACGGCACACTGTGACCCGGAAATTCTGCTCAACGACGAGTCCGAGCTTAAAAAGTTTGTCAAAACCGTGGAAAGCCATCACATGGAGATTTCCGCACTCAGCGTTCACTGCAACACAATACACCCCAATAAGGAGATAGCGGCCAGGGCGGATTACGAGACCCGCCGCGCGGTGCTGATGGCGGAAAAGCTGGGCGTAGGCCAGATAAATACATTCTCCGGATGCGCTGGAGACTGCGAAAACAGCAAGTACCCCAACTGGGTCACCTGCGCATGGCCGGAGGATTATCTTGCGGTTCTGGATTATCAATGGAACAAATGCCTTGTTCCGTATTGGAGGAGCTTTGTGCCCTTTGCCAGACAGCACGGCGTAAACAAGATAGCCTTTGAACCGCATCCGGGCTTTATGGTGTACAACACCGAGACCGTATTGCGCATAAGGAATGAGGTCGGGCCTGAGATAGGAGCAAACCTGGACCCCAGTCATCTTATCTGGCAGGGTATGGAACCGGTGCAGGTTATTAAAAAGCTGGGCGACGCAATATTCCATTTCCATGCCAAGGACACCCGCATAGACCCGGTTAATGCTGCGGTAAACGGCGTACTGGATACCAAGCATTACAGCGACGAGATGAACCGCTCCTGGATATTCCGCACCGTGGGATACGGAAACGGCGAGGCATACTGGCGCGATATTATCAGTGCTCTGCGTCTTGTGGGCTATGATTATGCCGTAAGCATTGAGCATGAGGACAGCCTGATGAGCAGCCCCGAAGGGCTTAAAAAGGCCATTGCTTTCCTTAAGCCCATAATTATCAACGAGCCCGTGGGCACAATGTTCTGGGCCTGATGCGGCATTTGCCGCGTTATCCAGAAGGTGCGGCGTAAAAAACGAACAATTATAACATGGCTTTGAAAGGACAAAAGTTTATTATGTACAATATATGTGTAGTAGGATACGGCGGAATGGGCGGCTGGCATGTTCATTATGTACGCAATTGCCTGCAGGATGTGCTCACTCTCTCCGGAATAGTGGATATCCGCCCCGAACGCATGGAGGAGGCTCGCAAAAACGGTATCCATGTTTATGAGACCTTTGAAACAATGCTTCAGGACCCGTCGGTGGACATAGTGCTGCTGGCCATCCCCAACGATCTTCACCGGCCTTATGCCGAAAGGGTAATGCGGGCGGGCAAGCATGTCATATGCGAAAAACCGGCAACCCTTAACGCACGCGAGTTCCGTGAGCTTATGGACATCTCAAAGGAAACCGGAAAAATGCTCACCGTGCATCAGAACCGGCGCTGGGACAGGGATTTCCTTATGATCAAGGATATCTACGACAAAAAGCCCCTCGGCAGCATATATATGCTGGAAAGCCGCGTGCAGGGCTCCCGCCAGGTGCTTAACGGCTGGCGCGGCGCCAGGGTCAACGGGGGAGGAATGGTTTACGACTGGGGCGTACATCTGATTGACCAGTATTTGTATATGATTGACAGCCCGGTAACCGAGGTTTATGCACAGCTGTTCGGAATTTATACCCAGGAAGTGGATGACAATTTCAAGGCTATGCTCCGGTTTGCAAATGGAGTCAGCGCCCTGATAGAGGTTTCCATGAACTGCTTTATTCTGCATCCGCGTTGGCATGTTTCGGGCGAGGTGGGTACCTGCGTGATAAACGACTGGGATTGCAACGGCAAAATGGTGCGTCTTTCGGACAAAGAGGAGCTCAAATGGGACGAAAAGATAGTCTATACCGCCGCCGGACCCACGCGCAGTATGGCTCCGCGCCCCGTGGAGACCATGGAGGAACTCCCGCTTCCGCAGATTCAGAGCTCCAACCTGGATTTCTACCGTGAGACATGCGCTTATCTTGACGGCAAGGGCGAGCTTCCGGTAAAACCCGAGAGCGTGCTCCGTGTACTGGAGGTCATGGACGCCATTTTTGAATGCGGACAGACCGGGCAGAGCATAAAATGCAATATCTGACCCTTAAAAACCATACACCGTAAATGTCATAAAACAGTCCGCTGCCCCGGCAAGAGGCGGCGGACTGTTTGTGCTTTACCTTAGTTATTATTTTTGATATAATAATTAAAATTTCAAGTGTCGCGGAGCGGTAAAATGCAGATAAGCAAAAATCAGAAATTGATTCTCAATATAGAAAGCATAGCCAATTCCGGGGCGGGAGTGGCCAGATATAATGATATCGTCGTGTTTGTGCCCCGCGCTCTGCCCGGGGAAACCGCAGAGGTGCAGATAATCAAAACCGCCAAAAACTATTGCGTAGGCCGGCTGCTTAATATTATAAAAGCTTCGGAGGCAAGACAAAAGCCCGAATGCGAATACTTCGGACGGTGCGGCGGATGCGTTTTGCAGCACATGCAGTACCGTGCGCAGCTGGAGAGCAAGCGCAGCGAGACACAGCAGGTGCTTCGCCGCATATCGGGTCTGGAGTTCAATGTTGAGGACTGCATAGGAATGGATAACCCTTATGGCTACCGCAACAAAGCGCTGCTTCCGGTGGGCAGGGCAAAGGACGGCACCGTCCGGATAGGTTTTTATTCGGAGCACAGCCATAACATTGTGGATACGGATAATTGCTTAATACAGGGCATGGACATTATGCCGTTCGTGTCCGCCGTTAAGGAGCTGCTTAAACAAACCGGCACAAGCGTATATGACGAAACCGTGCACAGCGGCTCGCTGCGGCATATAATGCTGCGCAAAAGCTATGCATTCGGCAGTATCATGGCGGTTCTGGTGACAAACGAGCCGCTTAAACAGCCCGAAAAATGGACGGAACGCCTTATGCGAGCCGGAGCCGTAAGCGTATGGAACAATATCAACACGGCAAAGGGAAATGTGATCCTGTCCGATAAATGCCGGCACATGGGCGGCGAGCAATATATTCAGGACGAGCTCTGCGGCATTAAATTCCGGCTTTCTCCGCTTTCGTTTTTACAGGTCAATCCGGTTCAGACTCAAAAGCTCTATACGCTGGCTGCGGAGCTTTCCGGCGTGGGCCCGGGGGATACGGTGCTGGACGCCTATTGCGGTATCGGCATAATGACTCAGCTTTTTGCCCGCAGATGCTCCGGGGCGATAGGTGTGGAGATCGTGCCCGACGCAATAGAAAACGCGCGCATGAGCGCGGAGCTGAATGGCATTAGCAACGCAGAGTTTTATACGGGAGACTGCGCCCTGATGCTGCCTGAGCTGATAGAGAAAAACGGTACCGTAGACTGCCTGGTTGTGGACCCGCCCAGAGCAGGGTGCGATAAAGGACTGCTGGAGGCCGTGGGGGGCAGCGGTATCGACAAGATCGTCTATGTTTCCTGCGATCCTGCGACCCTGGCCCGGGACGCCGCCATACTGGCAGGATTCGGCTTTGCTCCTGTGCGCACCGTTTGCGTGGATATGTTCCCTCAGACCAAGCATGTCGAGACGGTAGCCTTGTTGTTGCGGACACGAAATAACCGGGCATTATAGGGTAGGCGGAATATATGAATTATAAACTTGTGTATAAAAAAGGAGACCTGATATTTGAATACTCATCCCAGGAAATTCAAAAATGTATTGAAAGTTCCCGCCCTTTGGGTGAAGTTGCTTTGAAGGAATACATACTGGACGGAAACGGCAATATTGCCGGTATTAAAGGGCTGGCTTCCAACGGACACGGATACGGTTTTGATGACGGATGGAGGGAATTTTGCCTGAAGGTGGGCGAAGAGTACTCTTTTGTTTACAGGTATACTTCTGCAGAAGGGCCTTCAGACTGGTCAAATGATAGTGTACAGATCATTTTGAAGCTTGCAGAGGAAAAATAAAAAGACCGAATTGAGTAGTCAATTTCGGGTCGATACGTTCACTTTTGCACAAGGAACGCATAAACAGGATGCTTTGTTGCCGTGCTCCGCGTGCAGAAAAGCCATTGTTCCGTATCGGGACGGCAGCCTTAATGCAGAGGAAATAATAAGACGATAAAATCCTCATTGCTGTTTTTAGGGCAATGGTGTATAATTGTGCCTGTGACAATTGTTGACTGTTGAAAATATCATTTTTGAAATTCGCGCCGAAAGGCTCAAGCATATGCAGCGGTATTTACTTATTAACCGTGGAGTAAGGAGAAAAATATGAAAGACCGGAAAGCGATACGCGTCAATAACATCATCATTTTTTGTATCGTAATGTCCCTGATCGTTGCATCATTGCTCGTCGTGGTGCTGTTTAGCACAGACTCGGGGTTTGTGAAAATGCAGAGTTCCATCCAGGAATATATGGTCTGTCAAAATGCCGCGGTTGACCTGGAGAGCGCATCGGCTTATCTGACGGAGCAGGTTCGGCTTTTCGTAATTTCCGGAGATGTGCGAAATATGGAGCTCTATTTTGAGGAAGCAAATATCACCAGACGCAGAGATAACGCAATTGCGGAGCTGGAAAAGTGGTACGATGAAACGGAGGCAATGCAGCTTTTGAGAAAAGCGAAGGAGCAGTCGGTGCGTCTTATGGATACCGAGTACCACGCTATGCGTCTGGCTGCTGAAGCGTATGAGCTGGATATTGATTTGCTGGAAGCGCCGGTCAGGGATTATATGCTTGCTGAAAACGAACTTCTGCTGTCAAAGGAAGAGCAAAGGGAGCTTGCGTTGTCGCTTGTAAGCAATCGGGATTATCAGGACGCCCGTGCGGCCATTAAAAATGACGTAAACGGATGCATGGAGAGCATTATCGCGTCGGCAAAAAAACGGGAGGAAAACGCCAAGGCGATTTTTCAGGATGCCTATACGATACTTAAAATTTCCGTTTTTCTGTTGATTGCCCTTGTTGTGGGCTTTGGGCTGGCACTGAGACAGGTGGTTGTCAAGCCGCTGAAAAAGTACGACCGCAATGTAAAAGCCGGAATAACATTGCCGCTTGAGGGCGCATACGAGCTGCAGAAGCTTGCAGGGACATATAACGATGTATATGAGGAAAATCGGGAAAACCAGAAATTGCTAAGACACGAAGCGGATCACGATGCGCTGACAAAAGCGTTTAATCGCGGCGCGTTTGACCGCCTTCTGCGGTTATACGAAAACGGCGATGCAAAATACGCACTGGTGATGATTGATGTGGACAATTTCAAAGCCATCAACGATACCTTTGGTCATGCGGTAGGCGATTCGGTATTGCGGCAGGTTGCTTCCGTTGTAAAGGATCAGTTCAGGAGCATGGATTACGTTTGCAGGATCGGCGGGGATGAATTTGCGGTTATCGTGGTGGATGTTACAAGCGAACAGAAGGAAGTGTTAAGCGCAAAGCTGAACGCCGTTCGTAAGAAACTGGCGCAGGCGAATGGGGATATCCCGGCTGTCACTCTGAGTATGGGTGTAGCGTTTTCTGACCGTAAAAACCCCGGCGCAAGCATTTATAAGGACACGGATACGGCGCTGTACGGAGTCAAGGAAAACGGCCGTGACGGGTTTGCGTTCTTCTGAAGCACGTGAACGCACATATTTAGGCCTTAAAACGGAAATTTCGCCGCTTTTGGAATGGCTTTGAGCCGCTTTGAGGCGGTTTCTCGCTCAGAAGGGAGCAGGAAACGGGTCGGCTTATTCCAGCAGCGGGACATAAATAACAAAAATACTGCGGAAGGACGATTATATGCCGGATTCTTCAATATCAAACTCATCCGAAACATTTGCCTGCAGCACAAAAGGTCGGCCCTTCAAGGAGCGCATATTCGGCCTTATTTATCTGTTTATAGGTCTTACCATTGCCCATTTCGGAGTTGCCTTGTTTATTCTCTCAGATCTTGGCACGGATACTTTTACCGTATTCATTCAAGGCCTTGCGCATACCGTTGGCCTGTCAATAGGGACTTGTCATGTCATGGTTCTTATACTGCTGACGGTTATTATGGCCGTTTTCACAAGAGGCTATATTAAGGTGGGTTCCGCAGTTTGCGCTTTTTGCGGCGGCTGGATTATTGATTTTTTTATGTGGTGCCTGAATCCCGTAATAAATTCCACGCTGAATATTGTCCTCAGAATACCGGTAATGCTTGCCGGCTGTGTAATTCTGAGTATCGGAATGTCCGTTGTAATTGAAAGTCATGCCGGAACCGGCCCTAACGATTTGATTGCCATTATTTTAACCGACAAATTGCGCAAGGCCTTCCCGTCATTACAGTTCAGAATAGTCCGTATAATTTGTGATGTGCTCTTTGTTGCAATCGGTTTTATACTTGGCGGAAATGTCGGAATAGGCACTGTCGCGGCGGCGTTTTTGACCGGCCCGCTTGTGCAATTCTTTTTACCCAAAATCCGGAATGTATTATTAAAGCTTAACAGGCTTTTCCTGAAAAACAAAGAATAATTGCTTGATAAATTATTGCGCCGTATATTCCTGAACATTTTATTCTGAAAAATTCACCTTGGATGTGCTTTGAACCTTCGCTCTGCATGCTCGAATATGCGTTATTGCAACTTATCCTTGAAGAATAGCAGGGTTCGTGTTATAATACACAAATAAGCCGATTTCAAATCATCATTGCTACACGGAGGAATATCTGAATGTACGGAAGCTTCTGGGGTACGGTTGCGGCGCTGCTGTATCTTGCGGCTTTTATTGCCGGCGGATGGTTTATTGCCGACCGCGTTTTTTATAAAGAGAGACTGCTCTTCAGGGTTGTGACCGGAGCGGTTATGGGCTCCTTTGCGCTTCAGTGGCTTCCGGCGGTTTTTGCCCTTGTTATGGGCTTTAATCTCTGGGCGCATCTGGCCGCACTGGCCTTGCTGGCGGTCATTCTTGCCGTAATTTATAAGCTGTGCCCCCAAAGAGGCGGCTTCGGCATCAGACAGCTTCGTATTTCTTATCCCGGACTTGCCGTAAGCGTTTTGATCACGGCGGTTTTTGTATATTTCTGGGTTACGCTTTCCACTCATACGATACTGGTGGCGCAGGACGGCGCCATTCATACGGGTCAGTGCACTTACGGCGATATGAATATGCATCTGGGCTTTATCACAAGTGTGGCAAAGCAGGGAATGTTTCCGCCGGATTACTCAATACTGCCCGGCACAAAGCTGTGCTATCCCTTTTTATGCGATACCATTTCCTCCAGTCTGTATATTTTCGGCTGTTCTTTAAGGTTTGCATACATGGCTCCGATGCTGCTTGCGGCGGCGGAACTGTTTGCGGGCTTTTATCTCTTTGCCGATACCTGGCTTAAGGACAGGAGTAAGTCTGTTCTTGCCTGGGTGCTGTTCTTTTTCTGCGGCGGCTTCGGCTTTATCTATTTTATGGATGCTTGGCGCGATAATCCGGATAATTTTCTGCGCATTTTTTCTCAGTATTATCAGACCCCGACCAATCTCGTATCCGAGGGCAATATACGCTGGGTCAATATAATAGTGGATATGCTTCTGCCTCAGCGCGCGACTCTGTTCGGGTGGGCGGTTCTGTTTCCCACGCTTACCGTGCTCTATAAAGCCGTGTTTGAAAATCAAAAGCGGTATTTTATCATAGGCGGCATCCTGGCCGGAGGCCTGCCCATGATACACACCCATTCTTTTCTTGCGTGCGGGCTGATATGCGCCTGCTGGCTTTTGTATACGCTGGTTTCCGGAATAAAAGCCGGAGAGCCGGAGGGCAAAAAAAGCGGCGTACTGTATGCGGCGATTATTGCGGCGGCAGTCCTGACACTGACCGGCTTTGCGGCGCTGCTTCCGTCCCTTCTCAGTGAAGGCGATGTTCCCTCGCTTGCCGTTGCGATGCCTGCTATAGGAATTGTCGCCGGGCTGCTTGCGGCCGGTATAATACTGCTTTCCGCTTATATTAAGCGCGGTCTTGGGCGCGGGCTGCTTACCGGCTGGCTGCCGTTTCTGCTTATTGTGCTGGCGCTGGCATTGCCGCAGCTGCTTACCTGGACGTTTGCCCAGGTAGGACAGGGTACCATGCTTAAAGGGCATTTTAACTGGGCCAATATCAACGACAGCTATGTGTGGTTTTATGTTAAAAATATCGGTGTGGCAGCACTGCTTGCAATTCCGGCATTTATAGGGGGCAAAAAGCTGTTCAAAACCGCAGCTCCTGCCTTGCTGATATTTGCAATCTGCGAGTTCGTGGTTTTCCAGCCCAATGTGTATGACAACAATAAGCTGCTGTATGTTTCCTATGCGCTTGCTGTCTGTGTTGTTGCAAGCTATATGGTGGATATATACCGTGCCATGGCTAAGAACAAAATCGGCGGAAGAGTGATAATTGCGGGCATAACGGTATTTGCCTGCGTGTTTTCCGCGGTGCTTACAATGGGACGGGAGGTTGTCTCGGACTATGTGCTGTATGACAGCAATCAGGTTGCCGCTGCCGAATTTATTGAAGAAAATACACCCACAGACGCCTGCATACTAACGGGTACTCGCCATAACAATGCGGTTTCCTCGCTTACTGGACGCAATATAGTGTGCGGCTCGGGTACTTTTTTATACTATCATGGGGTCGGCTATCAGCAAAGGGAAGCCGATGTCAAATATATGTACAACAATATCGGCTCCGCGGAAGAAATGCTGGAAAAATACGGGGTGGATTATATTTTCGTAAGCTCTTATGAGCGCGGCGCGTACAGCATAGACGAGCAAAAGCTTGGGGAGATATACAAATGCGTTTACAGCGGCGGTGACGTAAAAATATACGCCGTGAGCCCGCGTGCGGAACAGAATGTATAACGGAGGACAGCATGAACACAAATAAAACAGCAACCGTCATAGGCAGCGGAAGATGGGGCACATTTATAGCGTGGTACTTAAGAAAACTGGGCAGAGAGGTGCTTATATACGGCAGAGAGGACTCCGAGCATTTTGCCGCCGTATGCAGGCAGCGGGGCAATGAGCATCTGAGCTTTGATGACGGCGTGAGCTTTACAACCGACCTCAGGGCGGCGCTGGCCTTCAGCGATGAAATTTTTATTTCCATATCGGCGCAGCATCTCAGGGAGCTGGCACGCAGAATGGCGCTGTGCGGAGTGCGCGATGACCATGTAATTGTTTTGTGCATGAAGGGGCTGGAGGAGCGGACGGGGGAACGGCTCAGCAGCATAATGGCTTCCAGCATTCACCGCGGCGGCAATATTGCCATCTGGGTGGGGCCGGGGCATGTGCAGGATTTTATTGCGGGCAAGCCTAACTGCATGGTAATAGATTCGGCTGATTACGGCCTTACATGCCGCCTTACACAGGAGCTGGGCAGTGAGCTGATACGCTTTTATAACGGCGATGACCTTGTGGGCAACGAGGTGGGCGCCGCGG
>JAQXIQ010000049.1 GCA_029007865.1 Bacillota bacterium | reverse complement strand
AGCTTTTCGCCTTCCTGTCAACGGTTTTTTTCGCTTTTTGTAACTATTTTTTTCGATAGTTCCTTCTGCTACAAACCTTCGACCCTCGCCTCAAGCCGACTTTGCCATTATACTCCCTTATCCCTTTTTGTCAACCACTTTCTGCGCTTTTTTAGGACTTTTTTGTTCTTTTTTGCAAAGTCGGCCCCCGAAGCGGTTAATACTGTAAATTCCAAAGCGCTTTTAACCAAAGTGCGCTCCGGTGCGCAAGATGCCGTTTCTAAAACACCTGCAAAGTAATAGATGCCAAAACGCATATTCCTTTCTGCAGAGGAATATGCGCTTCGTTTGCCGTCACTCTGAAGGGCGGCTCAATGCCTTTGTATTTGTGTCAAACAGTCAGCCGGTATAAGATCACCTTCCCGGTCTGCGATTATTTACTTGATCTTTATCCTGTAAGTCGCAGGATACATATCCCCGTTCTTTTCATAGGATATCTTCATGATTAGCTCATCGCTGTCCCAGGACGGTGCAAAATCCGCATCTATACTCATAAACAGTTCTGTCAGTATGCCGCTTTTGATATCATATTCGAATATTTTCTGCACAAAATCACCGGCCGCATCGGAATCTGCATCCACGGCAAAATAAACCTTCCCGCTGTCCTTGGAGAAGAAGTATTCCCCGAGCATCACATTTTCGATAACGGTTGTGCTTTTGCGCTTCCCTATGTCATACAGAGAAAGCACACTTCTGCCCTCCTGCTCGTTATACGGCTTTACATACAGTATGTAATCGCCCGTTGAATCCACTGTAAAATAGTCACAGGAAGCAAGCTGTTCGCTTTCCAAAGATTTAAGGTCCAGCTTTATAAGCGCTTCTTTTTCATCAATGACGGTATTAAAATACAAATTACTGCCGGAGCAAAAAATCTCGGTTTCTATGCACTCCTGCTCAATGACATACGATATCTGGCCGTCAGAAACGCTGTATTTCTTCAGATACGGAATATCATTACCCGCCATAAGGTATATATACTCCGAATCATCCGACCAGGATGCTCCGGTAATAAAGGTACCCAGCACCTCTTCATCAATGGATATCAGTTTTTTGTCGGAAAACCTGTATATACTGCCCAGCATCGTGCCTTCTATCTGCTCAACATAGAACAGATATTTATCATCGGGAGAAAACATTGCAAAGGCTACTGATGTGGTTTCGTATTCCGTGAGTTTTTCGGAATTACCGTTATTATCCACAATGAAGAGCTTTTCGCTTTCGTATATATCGGAGAACTCCTTACGCGAAAATACGGCTTTCGTACCGTCGTTGCTTACGCAAAGCATTCTTCCGTCGACGAAAAACACATTTGCGCTCTCCCCGACTCCGCCGCGGTTGATAAGTATTTTTTCATTCAATTCATTTATTACGCCGCTGTCGCTGTAGGCCGGAAGACTGCCGCCTTCGGAACGGAAAATGCGCAGCTGCTTGTTCTCCAGCAGAATGGAATATTTCTGCTCCAGTTCCGCCTTCATAGCCTCCGCTTCCGCAATATCGGAGAACGCCCTGCTGATCATTACCACGGCCGAACCGTCGCTTGTAACGGTAGGAGTAAGCTCCGCCTCGTCGTCCAGGCTTCCCTCCTGATACTCATAGAAAAGATTACCAACCACATGATAGCTCTCGGCAGCTGGGGAATCCTTTTTATGCAGATATACGATTATTGCGCCGTCAGCCTCCTCCACCTTGAATTCCGCCGCACTCGACAGATTCAGATATACCTGAGCATGCGTCCTGCCTCCGGCCGGCAAAACCTTAAAACAGCCCAGAACCAGTCCGGATTCGTCCTTTATGCTTCCGTTCTGCTGAAAATCCCAGTATGACAGATTTCTCAACGACAGCACAAGCCTTGTCGGATTTTCACAAAAGGATATTGAATACTCCGGCACACCGGACATACCGCTTTCATTGCCCGTGGCTGTTATACTTCCGTTTACAAAGGAAAACCTTACCGCAACGGTGCCGTCATCAGCCTTGTCCGCCGATATCTCCTTCAAGTTCACATCGTTTTGAACAACGCCGCCGCTTACGGTACGGTCCGTGCTCATAAAATCGCTGCCGTTGTCTCCGCACGCGCACAGTCCTAAAAGCATGAGCAAAACAAGAATCAATGTCAGACTTTTTTTCATTCGGTTACACCGCGCCCCAAAGGGCTTTCCTTTCCGCTATATTATTTGGCTCGCCGATTACAAAACCGGCAGCGCCTTCAGTCAATGCCTTCAAACAGTCTTTTGGCGCATCTGATAAAACCGCTGTAAGCCTCCTGTTTGTTGACGGTTACACATTCTCCGTTTTCCACGGTTACACGACCGTTAACAATAAGAGTCTTCAGCCGTTTGGCCTCCCCGGAGTATACCACCATACCGAACGGGTCATGCACAGGCTCAAGAAACGCCGTTTTGTCCAGTATCATTATATCCGCTGCGGCTCCGCTTTTAAGCACTCCGCCGTTATACCCCAGAGCTTCGGCACCGTTTGCGGTCGCCATTTTAAACACCGAAAACGCGTCGGTGCAATCCGCCCGGCGGTTGAACCCCTTCTGCAGAACCGAAGCAACAAATGTTTCCCGGAACATATCGATATTATTATTGCTGCCGTTGCCGTCAGTGCCTATGCAAACATTTACTCCCGCCTCCAGCATGGTTTTAACCGGAGCTATGCCGCTGCCCAGTTTCAGGTTGCTGCACGGATTATGTACGGGATACACTCTGAAGTTTTGCATAATATCAATATCCCGGCTGCCTACCGCAACACAATGCGCCGCTATGGTCGTTGTATCCTCCAGCAATCCCATGCTTTGCAGCAGCTCCAGCGGAGTCATGCCATGCCTTGCAAGGCACTCCGAAACCTCACGATTTGTTTCGCTTATGTGTATGTGCACCGGTCTGCCAAGCCGTTTCGCCTCTCCGTATACCCTGCTGAGAGCTTCACGGGAACATGTATATTCGGCATGAGCGCTGGGAAGCACATATATCCTCCCGTCAAACGCATCAAAGTTTCGGAACAGCTCCTCGTTCTCGCGCAGTCTTCGTTCCAGCCCCGCAGCACCGTCCGAATCCACCACGCACCTCGACACATACGCTCTTATCCCGCTGTCTGCGCAGGCTCGCACGGTGCCGAAAGAATCCAGATACATATCGTTAACACAGCAGGCTCCGTGTTCCATGGCCTCCGCGCATGCGATAAGGGCGCCGTAGTACATTGCCTCCTCGTCCAGCCTATCCTCCACGGCAAATATTTTCTCAAGCCATTTGTCCAGCCGCAGATCCGACGCATAAGAACGGAAATAAGTCATGGCAAGATGAGTATGCATATTTACAAATGCAGGCATAACTATGCCGCCGCGAGCGTCAAGCACCCTTGTATTTCCGTCCTGCTCTGGAGCCTCTTGCCCTATATAACGGATCGTACTGCCGTCGATAAGAATATATGCATCCTTTAATACCTCACGACCGTTCATGGTCAGTGCCAAAGCGTTTTTTATGACCGTTTTCATGTACCGTCCCCCTCGAGATAAGCCTTTTGCTCTTCGGTAAGCTTATCTATGGAGTAGCCCATGGATTCCAGCTTCATCAAAGCAACTTCCCTGTCCAGGCTCTCCGGAACGCAATAAACGCCGTTTTTCATCTCTCCGTGATGTTTTGCAATATATTCGGCACACAAAAGCTGTGTAGCGAAAGAGGTGTCCATTATCTCCGCCGGATGGCCATCCCCGGCCGCCAGATTAACGAGCCGTCCCTCAGCCAGCAAATACAGTTTGCGTCCGTCCTCCATCTGATAGCAGTCTATGTTGTTGCGCACATTTTCAACGCTCCGGCACACCTGACCCAGATACTTTTTGTTGACCTCCACATCAAAATGTCCGGCATTACACAGTATTGCGCCGTCCTTCATGCAGTCTATGGCCGCTTCGTTTACCACATTGCTGCAGCCGGTTGCCGTAACCACTATATCTGCAATCCGCGCGGCCTGCTGCATCGGCATCACTTTATACCCGTCCATGACTGCTTCAATTGCCTTAAAGGGCGATATCTCACAAACAATAACATGGGCGCCCAGCGCTTTGGCGCGCATGGAAATGCCCCGACCGCACCAGCCGTATCCCGCAACAACAACATTCTTGCCTGCCACCAGCAGATTTGTTGTGCGCATTATCCCGTCCCACACCGACTGCCCGGTGCCGTATCTGTTGTCAAAGAGATACTTGCTCATGGCGTCGTTTACCGCTATCATGGGATAATCCAGCTTCCCCGCCTTTTCTCTTGCCCTTAGACGCATAACTCCGGTCGTGGTTTCCTCCGCCCCTCCCCACAGACAGTCACCGTACTGTCTCATTCCGTCGTGCAGCAGGGCTATAAGATCGCCGCCGTCGTCAATTATCTGATGCGGATGCGCCGCAAGCGTCATTTTCAGATGCTCCGTATACTCATCCGCGGAAGCTCCGTGAACAGCAAAAACCTCAAAGCCGTCATGCACAAGCGAAGCGGCGACATCATCCTGCGTAGAGAGCGGATTGCAGCCGGTAACCCTCACATCTGCGCCGCCCGCTCTCAATACATGCGCCATGTAAGCTGTTTTGGCCTCCAGATGTATTGAAATAGCCATCCTGACCCCCGCAAGCGGCTTTTCCGCAATGAATCTTTCCTCTATGCGGTTAAGCAGCGGCATATGTGCCTTTACCCACTGTATCTTTTTTTCTCCGCTCTGAAATAACGACTCATCTCTTATAACGCTCATTATGTATTTACTTATCCTTTCCCCGTTCACGGCAGGTACTGCTTTTACTCCCGCATCGGCATACGCTCCGCGCTCCAAAGCTTATGCAAACAGCAGCTCGCCAATAGCTTATCGGTATTATACTATAACTGTCAATAAAACAAAAGCAAAAAATAAAATGCCGTCCGCATTTTTAACAGACAGCATTTTGTTTTTACAGCAAATTAAAAAATCCTTTACACTTAATTCATCAGATATAGAATGCGTGATTTCCGATAATTCTGTATAACTCCTTGTTTTTGGACGCCCAGGATTCTATGTTTTTCATATTGAAATACTGTGCGCTGCTTACGGGCTTTGCCCCGAAATACGACTGAATGGCAGCATACCGGCATTGCTCGGTGGGTATTTTATTGATTTTGCCGTCCTTTACCACACTGAAAGCGTTTTTTGCAAAAATAATGTCCTGCATGGATTTGCCGCTTGCCTCCATACGGTTTAGCACAACGCTGCCCACCGCTACCTGTCCTTCGTACGGCTCGCCGCCGGCCTCGGCGGTAATAAGCTGCGACAGCAGATATATTTCATCCTTCTGCTTGTCGTTAAGAGTGGCAAAAAGCGCTTCGAGCTTTTTCTTGTCGGGCTGAATATAGTTGGTCTTTATTGAGTTATCCTCTAACTGGATACCCAGAAGCTTTGCCAGCGTTTTCCTGCCTGCTATTCCGTCGCAGACAAGCTTATTATCGGACTGGAACCTCATCACTGCATTTTTGGTTACCTGTCCGTAAACGCCGGAAACACTGTAGCTGCTCAGGTATCCCTTCTGTACCAGTAACAGCTGCAACGCGCTGACCTCGTCCGATGTATCGCCCGGGCCGTATACCTTTGTAGTGTCTACCCCTGCAAGCTTGCTCTCTATGGCCTGATTTGTTTTTGTGCCGGCTATTCCGTCGGCCTGAAGGCCGTTGTCACGCTGAAAACTCATCACGGCGTTTTTGGTAGCCTGACCGTAATAACCCGTCTTGCAGCTGTTGTCCAGGTAACCCAGCGCTATAAGCTTTAGCTGCAGCTGCTCCACCTGTTCGCCCGACTGATTCAGCTTTAACTCCGCCGCTCCCGCGCTTATGCAAAAGCAGGCAAGAAGCATTGCTGTCAGGCATATAATTAAAATTTTTCTTAACTTCATGAATACCTCAAATAGATGCTGTTTTCCGGTACCGTCAATCAAAGAATATACCGTCATTTTACATAATATACCGCACAAAATAAAAAGCGCGGAATAATTATTTTCGATAATTATACCACGCTGTCTGAAATTATGCAACTATGTTGCAAAACCGTCACTTTTTCGTAATAAATTCAAACGGAAAAACCGTTTTTATGACTGCTGTGCCATCTCCAGGCGTCCTCCAGTATTACATTTATATCAGCATATTCCGGCTTCCACCCCAGCACCTCCCGCGCCTTCTGCGAGCCGGCAATAAGCACCGCAGGATCTCCGTCGCGGCGGTCGCCTATGCTGTACCTGACGCTCCGTCCCGTTACCTGCTGAACCGCATTTATTATTTCCAGCACCGAAAAACCGTTGCCGTTGCCCAGGTTGAACACATCGCTTGCACATCCGGCCAGCAGTCTGTCCAAAGCCAAGACGTGCGCCTGCGCAAGGTCGGTAACATGGATATAATCCCTTATGCAGGTTCCGTCCTTGGTGTCATAATCGTCTCCGAAAACCGTCACAGGGCCTCTGCTGCCCAATACCGACTGCATTATTATGGGAATAAGGTGGCTCTCCGGGTGATGGTCCTCGCCTATTTCTCCGCTTTTGTGGGCGCCGCAGGCATTAAAATACCGCAGAGCTATGGATTTGATACCGTATGCGTGGTCGTAATCCCGCATCATGCTTTCCATAAACAGCTTTGTTCTGCCGTATACATTTGTCGGAACTGTAGGATGCTTTTCATCAATGGGCGTGTATTCCGGCTCACCGAAGGTCGCGGCGGTAGAGGAAAATACGATTTTGTCTACCCCGGCACTGCGCATAGCCTCTAACAGCGAAAGCGTGCCTGCAATATTGTTGTGATAATACTTGCCCGGAGAGGTCATGCTCTCACCCACAAGCGAAAATGCGGCAAAATGTATAACGGCTTGGACATTATACTTATGCATTGTCTCTATCAGCAGCTCTTTATCAAAGATATCCCCGACTATAAGCGGGCAGCCCGAAACAGCCTCCCGATGACCGGTGGACAGGTTATCATAAACCACTGTTTCTCTTCCCGCTTCCTGCAAATACCTAACGGTATGACTGCCTATATATCCCGCTCCTCCGGTAATAAGAACTGACATGGATAATGCCCCCTATTCATAACATCGTCTGTAATTATATCACCGCCCGGATGCACCGGCAACGGCAAAAACGTACTGTATTTAGTCTATTTTGATTTCTATTGGGCTGAAGCCCAGCAGGTCGCATGAGGTTATATAGTAATCCGTCCCATCAAACCGCCTGGGATTATTCCTTACGACCTCCCGTCCGTGAATGTGCCCGTATACAACCGCCCTGGCGCCGTAAGCCGAAATCAGCTCGGTCACCATGCTGCCCTCCTCCCCGTCAAAAGGCGGAAAGTGCGTCAAAACAACTATCGGTTCCCCGTTTTCAGCCAGCTTTGCGGCACATTTCAGGCTCATTTCCAGCCTGAGAAGCTCCCGGTTGAATATCTTTCTGTCCGCAGCGGAAAAATCCTTGCTGCCCGGCATAAGCCAGCCTCTGCTGCCGCAAAAAACGGCTCCGTCTATCTTTACTGCATCGTTTTGTATTACATGCATGTCTCCCGCAACGCTTCTGACCCTGGTAAGCGCGCCCCACCAGTAGTCGTGATTGCCCTTCAGAAGCACCTTTCGGCCGGGCAGAGCGTTTATCCTGGCAAGGTCGACGGCGGCGTCCTCCAGACGCATTGCCCAGGAGATATCGCCCGCTATAAGCACGATATCATCCCCGGATATACTCTGTCTCCATGCGTTTTCTATGTTTTCAAAGTAATTCTGCCAGTGCTCTCCGAATATCTCCATGGGCTTCGGATCAGCTCCGGACAGATGCAGATCGGAAATTGCAAAAACCCTCATTAACCCTCCCGATTATTAAGCATATCCTTATCCGGTATGTCATCGGTAACCTGCTTATACTTTAGGTCAAGATAATACTCCACTATAGCTTTAACCGTAATGGAGGACATTGCGCCCGCATAGCCGTTGGGAATGCACACAACTATGGCTATCTCTGGCTTTTCGTACGGCGCAAAGGCAACAAACCATGAATTGTTCTCAATATCGATTGTGTTTACCTGTGCGGTGCCGGTTTTGCCTCCCATTTCGCTCTTATACTTAAAATTCTTGAAGTACTTGTTGGCCGTGGTGCTCTCCTCACCGGCAACCACATCGTTCATTCCTTCCTTGAGCGCCTGCAGGTAGCTTGGGTCAATATTCAGCTCGTTAAACACCATAGGCTGAGTTTTGTATACCTCTCCGCCCTCGGAATTTACCACCCTGTCCACGACATAGGCATCGTATACAATGCCTCCGTTTACTATTGCGGAAATATAGCGAGCCACCGCAATGGGTGTCAGGGTTGTAATACCCTGTCCGATACCCGAGTTAATGGTCTTAAGAGGCGTCCAGATAAGCTCTTCGACATAATCGCTTATATGGAATTTGGTCTCATAGTCCACCACGGACTTTTTAAGTCCCAGCTCGTTTACCAGTATGCTTCGTATGGCTGCCAGCCTCTCACTGCGCGTCATGTCTATCATCATCATCATGCGCAGCACTACGTCCTCTACCGCATCTTCGTTAAGCTTAACTCCGGACTTCTCCGCACATTCCGCAATGGTATTCTTTATAGAGCGGTTTACGATGTACGGCATGCTGGTTTCCTGCTCGCTTATACCCTTGGTTACATCGTAGAGTATCTGCTGATTTCCTACCTGTCCCTTGGCTTCTCCGGAAAGCTCGATATTGGTTTTGGATAAAAGTCCGAAATTTCCGGCCCATTTGCGTATATTGTCAATCCCGAGGCGATCCGCAACCTCGTAGAAAAAGTAATTGCAGGAGTGCATTATGGCCTGTGCCAGATTTATGCTGCCGTGTGTCTTGTGGGAATCGCGCCAACGCCAGCATCTCGGGCCTGTATAACCCGGCTCTACATACTTTTTATACTCGCCCTCGTCCACTATCTCCTCGTCCACCTGAAGGACGCCCTCCATAAGCCCGGCCGCTCCTACAACCATTTTGAACACCGAGCCGGGAGTGGACGCGCCGGAAATGGCCTTGTTTACAAGCACCCCTCTTTTATCTCCCAGAATAGCATCAAGATCGCTCTGACTTATTCCGGAAACAAACATATTCGGGTCATAGGAAGGATAACTCGCCATGGCAAGCACCGCTCCGCTGTCCACCTTCATTACCACCACGGAACCGGTCTGCGCCATATTTATGCTGCGGCCTATTTCCTCTTCTATTTTTTTGTATTTTCCGGGATTGGCATTATACGCATTCATCTGTGCTTCATAAATGGTATTTATGTTTTCCTCCAGGGCCGCCTCGGCTATTTTCTGCATATTTATATCAATAGTAAGGTATACATTATCGCCCTGCTTAGGAGCCGTGTAAGACAGTTCCCTTATTACCGTGCCGCTTGCGGTAGTCTCCACCACTCTTTTGCCGCTGCGTGCGGTACCGTTGCCGGTAAGGTACTCCTCGAATTTCTGCTCTATGCCGTAAACTCCTATATAATCCTCGGTGGAATACCCTAACTGATCAACATATTTTTCCGTAGATGCGGCGGTTATCCTGCCCATATAACCAACAATGTGCGCCGCCGTTTCATACTGAGGATAAATGCGCACGGTGGTTTCCGTCACGGAAAAACCCGCAAGCTCATAGCTGTAGCTCTCCAGCTTGGCCACTACGGTCTCGGAAAGCTTCTTTGCCACCGTAATGGACTTGGAATAGTAATAATTCTGTATGCTGTCCTGCCATATCGCCAGCACTCTGAAGGCCTGCGAATCACTCATTTCCTCAGGTATATAATAGCGTTTTCTAAGCGTTGTGTACATTTCCTCCGGAGTGAGGCGTTCCCCCTCCTTAATGCTGAAATAAAAGTCCTGCCGCCACCTGTCTTCCTTCTTTAACGCGGTTTCTTCGCTGACATTTCCCCAGTCGAAATAATACTCCTTTTCGCCTTCGGTCTCTCTGACAGCTATGGCAAACTTGTTTTCTATCTCTATTCCGTTATCATCCAGTATGCTAAGTGCCTTGATAATGGCGTCGGTATATGTCTGCCGCTGAGCCGTGGTATTGTATTCCCTGAAAAACTCAAGATTATATGTCTTTTGATCCACAGCAAGCGGTATACCGTTGGTATCCAGTATCTTGCCACGCGTTCCCGAAATCGTAAGTGTTCTGGTCTTTGTAGTGCTCACCGACGAACCGAGATCGCCTCCCTTTACTATCTGCAAATCAAACAGATTTACCGCAAGAATTATAAAGCACAGCAGGAACACCCCTGCAATTATATACGGACGATAATCGTAGGAAACATTGTTCAGCACCGTTGTTACGCCGTTTTTTGTTATTTTTTTTATTCTTTTTTCCGGTTTGATTCTCATCCGTACATCTCCTTTCAAAACCGCAGTAAA
Organism: Bacillota bacterium; assembly: GCA_029007865.1. Taxonomy (GTDB): domain Bacteria; phylum Bacillota; class Clostridia; order Christensenellales; family QALW01; genus UMGS1338. The sequence continues at coordinate 10,687 of JAQXIQ010000049.1, read as the reverse complement.
TGGCGGCAGTATCAGTGTTCTATAATGGTTCTGTCACTGCTCTTTTTAATCCTGATACTCATCAGCCACGCAGTCAGAAAATAAAACGGAATAAACAGTATCGCCGTGTAAAGGGCCGAAGGCAGACACTTGATGAAAAATATAAAAGATATTCCCTGCGTAAGCTCCAGTATATACAGCGCCGCTGTGCTTATTATCCCTTTGAGCAGAATCCCGGCCGCAGCCTCCGCTGCACCGGCAAAAAAGCCCTGTTCGGCCCCGAGCAGTCTGACACAGCACAGTCCCAGCGCAAAAACAACATATACCGCCGTATTGATAAATATGCCGCCCGACGCCACAAGGTCAAACGCTGCCCCCAGCAGCGCGGCCAGCATGGGCAGAGCCGTAATGCCCAGGTGCGGCGCAGCGCATACCAGAAAAATTATAATAAAATCCGGACTGATTCCAATAAAGGAGATACACGGCGACAAAAAAAACTGAAGCAGCAGTGATATAAAAGCCAGGACTGCGGAAAACAGATACTTCATGTCAGTTTCCACCGTCCTGTATCTCACCGCCGCCGGTGATGATCAGCACATATTCCAGATGCTCAAAATCCACCGCAGGAAGTATTTTGGCCGTGCTTCCCAGCGTTGTATTGCCCGTTGTAATCTCAATAACACTGCCGATATGTATTCCTTTGGGGAAAACATCGTCATTGCCCGATGTCTTGACCACATCTCCCGGGGTGCTCTTGAGTTCAAAAGGCAGATATGTCATGGTACACTGGCTCTGGATCTGTCCGGCCGTGCTGTACCCTTTTACAACTCCCGTGTCCCTTGTCCGTTCGATTATCGCCGGCACCGCGCTGCGGCTGTCCAGTATCGACATCATCACGCAATAGTGTTCCGAAACACTTATTATCCTTCCGGCCAGCCCTCCCTGAGCAACTACCACCATATCCTTTTCTATGCCGTCAGTGCTGCCCCTGTTAATGGTATAGCTGTCAATATAGGTGCTGGTTTTGGACACCGTGACCCTGCCTACAACATACTGATATTCGCTGTACCTCGCACCTTCATTGATTATGTCTCTGAGCCGTTCGTTCTCCTGCAGGATCTCGTCATACTGCTGATCCTTGGCCTTGTACTTTTCCAGCTCCGCCAGCAGCTCGTCATATTCGTTATGCATGGCAACATTGTCGCCGAATCCCGCAAAAAAGCCGGACACCGCATCGGCTACGGCAATGCAGGCGTTCTGCACCGGTATCACTATCCAGCCCGAAACCGTCATAAGCACATCAATACCGCTGTTGAACATCAAAAAAAGCAAAACCACAAACGCCGTCAGCGATGACAGGACGGACAGTACAATTTTCGACTTTTTTCCGTTTTGTTTCATAAAACAACCTTTCTTAAGCGGTATTGTATTTTCTTATTACGCAGCAGCTCTATGTCGGAAAGACGCATTCAGACTTTAACGCGTGCGGTGTCAGAAGCCCTCTCCGGCTCGCTGCGACCTGATAAGCTCGTCCATGTCTTCCAGTGCCTTTCCTGCACCCAGAACAACACAGTCCAGCGGATCGTCGGCCACATATACCGGCATACCGGTCTCATATTTTACAAGCATATCCAGGCCGTTCAGCAGTGCTCCTCCCCCTGCCAGCATTATGCCGCGCTCCATTATATCCGCCGCCAGTTCGGGCGGAGTATCCTCCAGGGTATTCTTGATACCGTCTACAATGGCTATAAGGGGCTCTCTGAGTGCCTCGCGAACATGCTCCGAGGTAATGGTAACGGTTTTGGGAAGCCCGGATATCAGGTCGCGTCCCCGAATGTCCATAGAGCTTTCGTTCCCCGTCGGATAAGCCGAACCGATACTGAGCTTTATGTCCTCCGCCGTGCGCTCTCCGATTGCAAGGTTAAACTCTTTCTTAACAAAATTGACTATGGACTCGTCCAGCTTATTACCGGCCACTCTAAGTGAACGCGAAACCACTATTCCGCCCAGCGACAGCACAGCCATTTCACTGCTGCCTCCGCCTATATCCACTATCATGCTTCCGGAAGGCTCTTTTACTGGCAGACCCGCTCCGATAGCGCTGGCCTTAGGCTCCTCCATAATGATTATCTCCCGGGCGCCGGCATGTCTTGCGGCATCAACCACAGCATTTTTTTCCACTTCCGTCACTCCGCAGGGTACGCAGATAACAATTCTGGTTTTGCAAAACGAAAACCTCCTGGGCATGGCTCTGCGTATTATATCCTTGAGCATGGCCTCTGTTATTACAAAATCCGCAATCACGCCGTCTCTGAGCGGTTTTACCGCTACAATATCCCCTGGCGTGCGTCCGATCATATTTTTTGCCTGCTCGCCCACCGCCATTACTTCCCTGTTTTTCGTACCGTTATATCTCACGGCCACCACGCTGGGTTCCCTTATAATAATGCCCTTTCCCTTCAGATAAACCAGTGTATTCGCAGTACCAAGATCAATACCCAGATCCCGTGTAAAAAAGCTCATATTAACCTCCGTCAGTAATAATTTCTTTCAGCATTCTGTATAGCATATTGAGCGGAAGACCCACCACGCTGTAATAGTCTCCCTCGATTCTGCGGACAAACTTGCCGCCTTCTCCCTGTATTCCGTAGGCACCGGCTTTATCGCAGGTTTCTCCGGTCTCAATGTATCGGTTGATCTCATCCGGCGTAAGCTCGTCAAAAAAAACTCTTGTTGTTTCGTGTCCGCAAATGCACCGCCCGCTTTCCGTCTCCAAAACACATACGCCGGTATGGACATTATGCTCCGAACCGGACAGCGTACTAAGCATCCTGAATGCGTCGTCTTTGCCGTCAGGCTTGCCCATGATATGCCCATCCTTCTCCACAACCGTGTCGGCACCTATGACAATGCCATTTACGCGCTCCGCGGCGCAGCGTGCTTTCAGACAAGCCAAATACTCCACCGCCGACTCCGCAGTCATGCCATCAGGCACTTTCTCGTCGGCATCAAAAGCCGCAACCTTAAAGGGAATGCCCAATTTTGCAAGCAACTCTTTCCTTCTCGGCGAAGAGGAAGCCAAAAAAAGTTCCGTATTCTTTATTCTGTCCATAAATCCTCAATTATCCGCGCCGACAATCAAATCAATATATTTATTATAACACATAATGTCCCGACTCTCAACACATGAATTGTAAATTTTACTTTTTATTCGTACTGCGCAATCCGCAGCTGCGAAAACACAGCGTTTTATCCGTTTTTTCACCGCATTTAATCCGTTTTCATGCCTTTCGGCGCCGGATATATGCTCTGTTTACCGATAAAAAATCAGGCGCGCACCTGCCGGCGCGCGCCTTCTGCTGTTATGATTGCTTTTGTTACCGTTCCTCACGGTCATACGGCACTCCGAGAGCCGCAGGGCCTCCCGCACTGCGGCGTACCTTGCCGCTTATAAGGATCAGTACAACTATTGTGGCTATATACGGTATCATTTTTATAAATTCCGGAGGGATATTCTGCAGTCCGAAATCCGACAGGCGCACCTGGAAGGAAACTATAAGCCCAAACATGAAACTGCCTACAAGGGCAAGCGAAGGCCTCCACAGCGCAAAAATCACAAGGGCTACAGCCAGCCATCCGGCTCCTCCGGAAATATTGGACTGGAACGATTTCTGCAGTGCAAGCACAAAGTATACCCCGGACAGCCCGGCCAGCGCTCCTCCGAAGATGGTATAACCGTACTGAATGCCGAATACATTTATGCCTGCCGCATCGGCAGCGGCGGGATTCTCTCCAACGGCGCGCAGTCTCATGCCTGCCTTTGTCTTAAACAGGAACACCGTCAGCACTATCACCAGAATATACCCGATATAAACCAGCAGATTCTGATTAAAGAGTATTTCTCCTACAACCGGAATATCGCCAAGGAGCGGGATTTTTATGTTCTCGTATGTTACGGGCATGGAATTACCGACAAGTTTGAACTGCTTGCCCAAAAAGTTTGCCATTCCCAGGCCCAGTATGGTAAGGGCAAGACCTGACGCCACCTGGCTTGCCTTGAGTCTGATGCAGATAAACGCGTGCAGCGCAGCCAGCAGGGCGCCTCCCAGCATGCCGGCAACGGTTCCTGCCAGAACACTGCCGGTTAAGGTAGTTACTATGGCCGTGCAGACAGCGCCGAACATAACCATTCCCTCCAGCCCCAGATTCATAATGCCGGAGCGCTGAGTTATTATCTCGCCCAGAGTTGCAAACAGATATGCCGTACCGCAAAGGACCGCATAGTTGAGCAGTCCGATAACCGTGTTAAGCATTTATGCCCCCTCCTTTGTTTCCTTTTCATATATTCCTATCTTATACCTTGTAAGGAAATCCATTGCCAGTATAAGCATCAGAATAAGACCTCTTGCAAATTCCGCTATTGACTGGTCTACACCGAAGGACTGAAGGGAGTTTGCGCCGTTTGTTATACCGGAGATAAGCAGGGCCATAAGAGCAATACCCCAAGGATTAAGACGGGAAAGCCATGCCACCATAACCGCGGTAAAGCCAATGCTTCCCACTGCGGAAGGAGAAAATGTCGGCTGTCCGCCGTTTCCGGCAAGCACACAGTATCCGGCAAGCCCGGCAATGGCTCCCGAAATGAGCAGCGACAGAACGATATTGCGCTTTACCGGCATTCCGGCATATCTGGCGGCATTGCTGTTCTCGCCGGTGACACGCATTTCATAACCCCACTTGCTTTTATTCATTACAAAATAGTAAAGCAGCATTACGACCAGTACGATGAATACGGTGACATATATTCCGCTTTTCCCTATCTGCGGCAAAACTACATCCTGACTCATAGGCTCGGAGTTGTTAAACCCGGTTCCCGCGTTCCACGGTCCGACAAGACTTATCATGAATGCTCCCAGCTGTATCATGGCATAGTTCATCATCAGCGTAACTATTGTCTCATTAACATTGAGATAAGCCTTGGTAAATGCAGCTATGGAAGAGCAGACCGCTCCGCCCAGCATGGCCGCCAGCATCATCAGCGGAATAAGTACCCATGCGGGCAATGCACGCAGGTAGAACCACACCCCGTAAGCAAACATGGAACCGGCTATCATCTGGCCGTTACCGCCGATGTTCCATAATTTCATGCGGAAAGCCACGGCAATGCCGAAAGTAGCAATTATAAGAGGCACCGCGTCCTTAATTGTCATGGCGATATTGGCGGTAAAAAATCTGTTTATAAATACGCGTTCCAGAGCCTCGCCGAACCTGGTTTTATCGTTAAGCACAATAAGCAGCACCAAGCCCACCAGCAAGGCAGCGGCAACAATGGCCACAATACGGGAAAAAACCACCTGACCGGTAATTCCGGAGGCACGCTTCCTGACGCCTATTCTGTGAGTTCCCTTGAACACACCCTCAAGCCGCTTAAAAAAGCTCTTGATACCGGTACAGCATTTATCAAAAATGGCCGTATGCTTCATAACGCTTTACCTCCTCCATGGGCGTGCCCATCATCATCATGCCTATATCCGTTACGCTAGTCTCGCTTGTTTTGCAAATTCCCATTATTCTGCCGCGGTACAGCACCATTACCCTATCGCAGTACTTGAATATGGAGTCCAGATCCTCGGCTATCATCAGTATGCCCCTGCCCTCATCTTTGAGCTGTTCCAGCTTTTCAAAAATAAAGGAAGCAGCAGCAAAATCAAGGCCGCGCACGGGATATGCTGCTACCAGCACCTTGGGGTCGGAATCAATTTCACGCGCAAGCAGCAGCTTCTGCAGATTACCGCCCGACATAAGCCTTACGGGAGCCTTGATATCGGCTACCGAAATATTAAACCTCTCCACGGCGCTCTGCGCGCGTTCCGTAAGCTTGGAATATTTAATAAACAGAGAATTTGAACTATTGGTAGTAAAATAATCCTTAAGTATGAGATTGTCGCCAACATTCATATTGGCAACAAGACCGGTACCCAGCCTGTCCTCAGGCACAAAACCGATGCCGCTTCGGAATTTACGCTTGGCGTTATAGCCGGTAACATCGGTTTCCTCCAGTATTATTCTGCCGTGGCTGACAGAGGACAGCCCGCACAGCGCCTCGGCAAGCTCCTTCTGTCCGTTACCGGACACCCCGGCAACGCCCAGTATTTCGCCGCCGTAGAGCTCAAAGCCGACATGATCCAACCGCATAACTTTTTTCTCGTCCTGCAGTGTAAGGTCCTCCACCCTTAGAAGAGGCTTCTCCGACCTGACCGCAGCTGTATGCGGTTCGTTCTTCTGCTCCTGAACTCCGCTTGCATTCATCATGTACTGAGAAAGCGTTCTGTAATTTATCTCTTCATCTTCTATTGTGGCAATGGCTTTACCTGCCCTGAGCACCGTAACTCTGTCGGCTATCTCGCAGACTTCCGCCAGTTTATGCGTAATGATGATTATCGCGCATCCGTCTGCAGCCATACGCCTCAGATTGTCAAACAGGCGCGAAGACTCCTGCGGCGTCAGCACCGCCGTCGGCTCGTCCAGCACCAGGACTCTGGCGTTTCTGTAAAGAACTTTAACTATTTCAACCATCTGCTGCTGTCCTACGGCAAGCTGCCATATCTTAGCAGACGGATCTATGTCCATATTATATTTTGCGGCGCATTCCGCAATCTTTTGCTCCGCCTTTTTTCTGTTATAAAAGAAAGGCTGCCCATCATCGCCCATGATGATGTTCTCGGTAACTGTAAAGGCCTGAACCAGCTTGAAATGCTGATGAATCATACCTATGCCGCATTTGATCGCGTCTTTGGGAGTGGCGAATTCCACCTTTTCGCCGCGGATGAATATCTCTCCGCTGTCGGGCTGATACAACCCGGACAAAATATTCATAAGGGTGGATTTGCCGGCTCCGTTTTCGCCCAGCAGGGCGTGGATCTCACCGGCTCTGACATCAAACGTGATATGATCGTTGGCAATTTTTCTGGGAAACGACTTGGTTATCCCCTTCATCTGAATGACTGTTTCTCTGTCCTGCATGCTGTCACCATCGCTTATCAAAATAAACACAAAACGCTGTCGGCGCTTTTGCGCCGACAGCAATGTTCAGATCATCCTGCGCTGAGCGGCATCATTATTCAATGCTGCCGTCGGAAGCGCCCTGTACCAACCAGGTGAACTCGGTGTTGAGCATATCACCGTCAGACATTACCTTGCCTTCCTCAACTCTGAGGGTGCCGGCATTGTCATAGATCGGGCCTGCGAAAACATCAAACTCGCCGGCGATCATCTTGTTCATAACTTCCTGGATCTTGGTGCGGGTTTCCGCGCTTACCTTGTCACCGAACTCGTCCAGGCCCACAACATAACCTGTGCCGTTTGCATAGGTGGTGTTGCCGGCAGTGTCAAACTTGGACTCGTAGCCATACCAGCCGGTGGTTACCTTCCATGTTCCGTTCAGAACAGCCTGGATCTGATCCTTGTAGAAGTATCCCCAGTTGAATACGGGGCCGGTCAGATAGTTATCGGGGTTAGCGTCCTTCATGGGGCTGTTGTAGCCGCAGGAGAAAGCGCCTCTTTCCTTAGCGGCGTTACCGGGCTCGGTGGTATCCTGATGCTGAGCTATAACATCGCAGCCTCCGTCCAGAAGAGCTATGGCAGCCTGCTTCTCAACAGTGGGATCATACCAGGTATCGGTCCACTTTACATACACCTTAGCGTCGGGGTTAACGGAAAGCACGCCCAGAGTAAAGGCGTTGATTCCTCTGTAGCACTCGGTAAGCTGCTTAGCTGCAACATAGCCGATCTTGTTGCTCTTGGTCGCCATACCGGCAGCGATACCGGAGAGATAACGAGCCTGATATGCACGGCCGAAATAGTTGCCGAAGTTGGTGTCGTTGCTCTTGTATCCGGAGCAGTGCATGAACTTAACATTCGGATAATCGTTGGCAGCCTTCTCGGTGGATTCCATAAATCCGAAGCTGTTGGTAAAGATAAGAGTGCAGCCGTCATCCTTTATAAGGCTCTCGATGGCAGCTGTAGTAGCAGCCGGATCGCCGTCGTCCACGTTGTCGCGGTAGTAAACCTTGACTCTGCCGTTAAAGCAGGACTCGGCATACTCCATTCCGCGGGCATGGGCATAGGTATAACCCTTGTCATCCTTGCTGCCGATGCAGACAATACCTACTTTCAGCTCAGGCTCCGTCGAAGGGTTCTGCTGGCAAGCGCTGAAAGCAAAAACCGAAACAAGCAATACCGCTACCAAAGCAAAAACAGTAAGCTTTTTCATTTGTTCTTCCTCCTAATAATATGTGTTTTATTGATAAGCCTTAAAGGCAATATCTCCGTTTTCGTCAAAAGAAACCACCGCAAGGGAAACCAGCTTTATCCCCTCTTCGCGCAGCTTTTTGCCGCCGGGCTGAAAATCCTTTTCAATGGCTATTCCCACTCCCGCAAGGGACGCTCCGGCCTGGTTTATAATGGCTCTTAAACCGGAAACAGCCTCCCCCATTGCCAGAAAATCGTCTATGATAAGCACCCGGTCATCAGGGGATATGTATTTTGACGAGACATTAAGCATGCAGTCGGTATTTTTGGTAAAGGAGTGCACCTTAGCGGTATAAATATCATCGCTGCCCAGATTTGAGGCCGCCGCCTTTTTGGCAAAAACCACAGGAACATCAAGATGCAGCCCGGCCATCACCGCAATGGCAATGCCGGAAGCCTCCACCGTTAGTATCTTGGTAACGCCATCCTGAGCAAAACTCCTGGCAAACTCCTTGCCCAGTTCCCAAAGCAGAGCCGGGTCCAGTTGATGGTTAAGAAAGGAATCCACCCTGACTATCCCGCCGGGAAGGAATGTACCCTCTTTAAGGATTCTGTCCTCAAGCAATTTCAAGCAGTTTCGCCTCCGTACAAAATCATTTTACATATTTACAGCAATTCCGCAACAATAACCTTTACGAAAAACGCACAGATTTTTTTAATGTTCGTGTTTATATCAGTTCTGACCGGCGTAATAGTTTATCAGGCCGCCGCTTGTAAGTATATCTCTCTCGTCATCGGTCATGGGCTGTATCCAAAGATGCAGGGGTATCCGTTTCTCTCCGCGGACTATAAACCCTTCCACGGTATCGGTTTTATTAAGAATAGCCTGCTTTATGCCGGGCAGCACCACGAAATCATCCTGGCGCAAAAGCATCGCTTCGTCAGCCGAGATGTGCAGCGGCACAAGGCCCCAGTTGATAAGGTTGCTCCTGTAGCGCTTGGTGGCATACTCCAGCGCTATATTTGCCCATCCGCCCAGCACCTTCTGGCAGCTTGCCGCCTGTTCGCGTGCCGATCCGTCGCCGGGCATGTTTGCAAACACGGCGCTTCCGATCGACACATTGCCGTCAAATGCGCTCAGCAGCGCGGAATATTCCTCATCCGGCTGTTCTCCCGCAGCCCGCCTGCGTTCCTGCCCGCGTACATTTTTGGCTCTCTGAACATATTCCGGATCCTTGCGGGAAAGCGTAAATTCCGAAAGCTTATACGGGTTTGACCTGAGCGTGCTGGTCTCACCCGAGGGAATCAGTTCATCCGTAGTGGTGACCTTGTCCCTTATAACGCTGCACATTCTCAACACCAGGTTATCCGGCATCTGAGGCATTTCGGGCCAGTTTGCAATATTGGGGCCCATTATAAGCTCCTGCTGCGGCTGCGGTCTGCCCCAGCCGTTGTACACTCTGCGCTTATAAAGCTCATCGTGATAGGTATACGGATATTCTTTGTAATCAACCTCCAGCTCTGTTGCAGCCGTGAGTCTTCCCCCGTTTGCCGCCGTTGCGGCTATGCTCCTTGCGTCCATAAGCGCACAGTAGGAAATCTGACCGTCTCCGGGCTTGCTGCCCTCACGGTTGGGGAAATTACGGGTGGTATGACGAATGGAGAAGGCATTATGCGCCGGCACATCGCCCGCTCCGAAGCACGGGCCGCAGAAAGCGGTTTTCAGCACGGCTCCGGACGCCATAAGCTCCGCCGCGCCTCCGTTTGCAATAAGTTCATAATAAACGCTCTGGCTTGCCGGATACACATTGAGCGCAAACTCACCGCTGCCGGTGCTCTTGCCGCGCAGTATGTCCGCCACAGCCATGATATTGTCAAATATTCCGCCGGCGCAGCCCGCAATCACGCCCTGATCGGTCTGCAGTCTGCCGTCGCGTATCTTGCTGCGGAGATTGCTTTTGATGCCATTCTTGCCGTACTGTTTGTCGGTCTCCCGCTCCACCGCCGCCAGAAGCTCATCGGCGTTTTTGTTGAACTCCTCAATGGTATATGCGTTGCTGGGGTGAAACGGCAGCGCTATCATGGGCCGCACCTGCGAAAGATCCACGGTTACAAGACCGTCATAGCAGGCAATGTCTCCGGGCCTCAGCTCTTTGTAGTCCTGTTCCCTGTTGTGAGTTTTGTAATAAGCCTTTACCTTTTCATCCGTCATCCACACCGAGCTGAGACAGGTGGTTTCCGTGGTCATAACATCAATGCCGTTCCTGAAATCCACGCTGAGCCCCTCAATACCGTCCCCGATAAACTCAAGCACCTTGTTCTTAACAAATCCGGATGCAAAAACCTCTTTGATGAGCGCGATGGCTACATCGTGAGGTCCTACTCCGGGCATCGGCGTGCCTGTCAGACGAACGGCAATCACCGCCGGATAGTTTATATCGTATGTCTTTTTCAAAAG
>JAQXIQ010000048.1 GCA_029007865.1 Bacillota bacterium | reverse complement strand
TGCTCGGACGCGCCTGCCGTTATGCTCTCCGCGGGCGCCACGCTTGCCGTGTCGCCGGGCTGGCAGGAGCAAAACAGCAGCAATAGCGCAAGCAGCGCCGCCGTAAAATACAGATGCTTCTTCAAGTTGTATTCCTCCGTTTGTGCAGAATATCCGGGAAAGTATTGAGTATTGAATCGTAATTATTATATCATCGGGTTTTTGTACTTTATATAGACAATCCTAACCCTTCATAGCATAAAACTGACCGTGCCGAGCCCTCAGGCCGTACCGCGAGCCGCGGTTAAACTCTTCGATAAGCAGAATATTACGATTTTGTTATAAAAATGCGTAATAGATGTAAAAAATATCTTAATTTACAGTTATCTTTTGGAATTAGTTGCAATTTTCGCAAATATATTGTATAATTGTACCATTAAATATAAAGGAGAAGGCCGCTGCGGCTATGAAAGGAAGATTTATATGCAGACTGATGTAATACAGGATATACTGGCGTTTTCCCGCGAGCTGGAAAAATGCACAAAGAAGGAGGCGGCGAAGCTGGGCATTCTCGCAAGTTATCTGCCCATAATGCAGTACATAAGCGCAAACGACGGGGCAAGCCAGCTGGAGATATCGCAGGGGATAGGCTTCTGTCCGCCCACCGTGAGCGTTACCCTTAAAAAGATGCAGTCCAAGGGGCTGGTCAGCCGAAGCGCAAGGAAGGGCAGCGGACGCACCGTCAAGGTTTTTCTGACCGTGCAGGGCAGGGAAAAGCTGGAGCAGTATAACATTGCGGCGCAGGCGGCAATGCAGAAGTGCCTGAAGGACATAAGCGCGCAGGACGGCCGGGAGGTTTCCCGGGTGCTAGGCTTAATGCGGGAAAATCTGGGCTCCGGCTGCGCCGAAAACTGACAGGACGCGGTAAAAACAAATCAAAATCAGGGTAAAAACAAGTAAAAACGGGGAAAAAACGGGCAAAAATAAGCAAAAAAACAAGCAAAAACGCACTGTTTTTGCTTGCTCTTTTTTACTGTTTATCCGCTTAGGCGGACAGCAATTCCTGCTTTATAAAAAACTTAAGCCTGAGAGGGAGCATCTACGGGGCATACATCAGCGCATGCGCCGCACTCAATGCAGGTGTCTGCATCGATAACATACTTGCCGTCGCCCTCAGAGATGGCGGAAACGGGGCACTCGCTCTCGCAGGAGCCGCAGGAGATGCATTTGTCGTCTATTGCATATGCCATGAATAAATCCTCCTTTTCTATAAGCAATGATTTTATGGACAGGTATTTACATACCGTAGCCTATTATAGCATAATAATCGCATTTTGCAAACAGAAAACGCTGTAAAGCTGAATCTTTCTGCTGCGCGGCCGGAGTCACTTTGAGTTTTGCTCGGTACGGTTATGCGCCGTAGGAGCCGTATTGCCGGCGCCGGTGTTCCTGGGCTCTGCGGCTGCAGGGGTTTTGCCGGTGTTCCGGGGCTCTGAGGCTGCGGGGGTTTTGCCGGTGTTCCGGGGCTCTGGGGCTGCGGGGGTCTTGCCGGTGTTCCGAGGCTCTGAGGCCGGGGGATTTTTGCCGGTGTTCCGGGGCTCTGAGGCCGGGGGATTTTGGCCGGGCACTCCTTCGCCTCTGTCCGGGCGACGGCCGCGGTGTCTGCTGCGCTGCTTACCGGCATTGTTCCTCTCCCCGTGCGGCTTTTCCCCGTCCTGACCGTTTGCGGCTCCGGGCTGTTTTTCCGGCCTGCGCACCTGGGGAGGCCGGCTTTTGCTCACGGTTTCCGCCGCGGCTTTGCCCTCGGCGGGCTTTTCCGAGGATGACGCACCGGGTGCAGACTCATCCTGAGACGGCGGAGCATCAAAAGCGTCCGCCGACGCTTCGGAGGCGTCCGCATCGGGCGTGCGGGGCTTTTGGTCGGGCTGCAGCGGGGTAAGCTCTTTATAGTAGTATTCCCGAATATCTATGGCGTCGCCGGGCAGGGAGAGCTTGACCTTTACGCGCTCGCGCAGCATATTCAGCTCGCAGACCTTGCCTACGCCGTCCCGGCATCTGACATCGGTGCCGATTTTGGGGAGCAGCTTGCGGGTCTCCTCGTAATGGCTCTGCTCGTATTTAAGGCAGCACATCAGCCGTCCGCAAAGCCCGCTGATCTTGGTGGGGTTAAGGGAAAGCCCCTGTTCCTTGGCCATTTTGATGGATACGGGCTGAAAGTCGGACAAAAACTGGTTGCAGCAGCAGGGAAGCCCGCACGGCCCCAGCCCGCCCAGCATCTTGGCCTCGTCCCGCGCGCCGATCTGCCGCAGCTCTATTCTGGTCTTGAATGCGCTTGCCAGATCCTTTACAAGCTCGCGGAAGTCCACGCGCCCCTCCGAGGTGAAATAGAATACTATCTTGGCTCCGTCAAAGGTGTATTCCACCCGCACCAGCTTCATATCCAGGTTGTGAGCCTTTATCTTTTCCTCTGCAAGCGTCAGAGCCTCCTGCTCCTTCTGCCTGTTTTGCTGAGCCTGCTCCGCGTCCTTGGGGGTGGCTACCCGCATGATGCCTTTAAGCGGCGCTACGATTTCGGCGTCGCTGACTTCCCGGGTGCCTATCACCACATCGGCGTATTCCACGCCCTGGGAGGTCTCCACGATGACTCCGGCGCCCTCCTTGATGATATAGCGGCCCGGATCAAAATAGTACACCTTTCCGTTATTGCGGAAGCGTACACCTATTATTTTTGCCATAAGGCTTCTCCTTCGGTAATACTGATCAGCCGATTGTAAAAGTCGGCGATTTCAAATTAAATACGTTTTTCGGCGCTTTGCCGCCCAAAAAACACCACTGAGACGAGCAAAGCAAGTACACGCGCCAGGTGAGCCGCCAAACCCTCCGGTTTTGGCGGGCGGCGATAAGCTAGCAAATACCCGCCGCGGGGTTCCGGCTTGTAAAACGCAGTTTTACAATTTACTATAATACCGATCTTTGCACTGACGGCACGGCTGCAGGGCATTATCTTTGCCACTTAACCTCCTGCGCCGTAAGGGCGAGCGCCAGCCTGTCGGTAAGCAGGCCGTAGTTGATATTGCCGCGCAGACGGAAGAGGGCTTCGTTTATCTCTTTGATGAGCACCAGCGTGCGCAGATCCTCCGGACGGCTCTCCAGCCGTGAGGCCAGAAGGCTCTCGGCGTTTTTAAGCACATCCTCCAGGCAGTCGCGGCACCCGGACAGCAGGGCGGAAACCTCACTCAGACTGCCTCGCTCCGCGCTTTCCAGCAGCTTCAGGGCCAGCTCGCTCTGCCCGGCGGAGCCGGAACAGGCGGCGATGGCGCTGCCTATATTGCCGCCGCAGACCGAAGCGGCGCGGCGGGCGGTTTCCTCCGGGTAGCCCATACGGCACAGCGCCGCCGTTATATCCTGCGCACTGCGCTCGCCTATGCGTATGCAGCGGCACCGGGAGCGCACCGTGGAAAGCATGGCTCCGGGCGAGGAGGTGATGAGTATGAACACCGCACTGCCCTCCGGCTCCTCCAGGGTCTTGAGCAGACAGTTCTGCGCCGCCTGCGTCATGGTATGGGCGTTGTTGATGATAAAAATGCGGCGCCCGCCCTCATAGGAGCTTTCCAGAGACCGCTCCGTAAGGGTTCGGACCTCGCCCACCGAGATGTTTTTTTTGGCTCCGGTGAAAATATGCACATCGGGGTGCAGCCCGGCAAGCACTCGGGAGCAGGTGCTGCATTCAAGGCAGGGCGGCTGGGCGGAGGGACACAGCAGAGCGGCGGAAAGCAGCAGCGCAAAGCTGCGCTTGCCGATGCCGTCCGGCCCCTGGAGCATATATGCGTGCACGCTCTTGCCGCACGCTGCGGCGGTGCGCACGCGCTTAAACTCGCTGCCCGAAAGTATCAGGGAAAAATCCGCCATGCTCAGAACTTGGAGAACCGGCAGACGTCCATGACAAACACGGTGGCGCCGCCTACCATGATTTCGATATTTGTCTGCATGGCGCCGCTGCCCATTGCGGTGGGGTCAAGGGTGGTCAGGCCGGAGCTGACCATCTGGCGGCGGCTCTTGCATATACGCTCCACGACCTCCAGGGCATGGGAGAGCTTTTCGTCCTCCACGCCCGTCAGCAGGGTGGTGTTGCCCGCACGGAGAAAGCCGCCCGTGGTGGCCAGCTTTGTTACTCCGTAGCCTTCCTTCATGAGGGCGCTTATAAGGCGTCCGGAATCCTCGTCCTGTACTATGGCTATAATAAGCTTCATATATGTCTCCGTTCTGCCGCTTTAAGAGTTTGCGTGCCGCCTGATCAAGCCCCGGACAGCGGCCGGCCGGGATATGACGGCCCGAAGGCGTACCGCCCGCAGGCGGCACATGTATATCACTGCTGCCGCCAAGCGCGTTCCGCGCTGTCTGCGCGGCGGCATACCCATTTTGGTGACTGCACAAGGGTGCGGCGGCGACGATGTTTTGTCAGGTGCAAAACATATTACATATAATATTATACTCCAAAAAGCGTTATCGGGCAATACCCTATTTGCGTCCGGCGCAAAAGCAAAGGAAAAAAACTGAGCCTAAAAAGACAAAAACAATGCGTGCAGCGTAAAAACGCAATGCTTTCAAGCACAAACAGCGCACGCTTACAGAGACGGCGCGGGGTATGGCGAGGGACATGGCGCGGGGCATGACGCGGGGTATGGCGCGGGGTATGACGCGGGGCATGGCGCGGGGTATGGCGCAGGGTACGGTGCGGGGCATGGCGCGGGGTACGG
>JAQXIQ010000047.1 GCA_029007865.1 Bacillota bacterium | reverse complement strand
ATGGAAAAGGTAAGCTCCGGCAAGCTCACCCCGATGTTCTTCGGCAGCGCCATGAATAACTTCGGCGTGGAAGCCTTTCTGGAAAAGTTCCTCTCCTTTACCGCTCCTCCGTCTCCGCGCATGGCAGGCGGAACCCTTATAAATCCGGACTCCGAGGATTTCAGCGGCTTTATCTTCAAGATTCAGGCCAACATGAACCCGGCACACCGCGACCGCATAGCATTCCTGCGCATCTGCTCCGGCAAATTCACCAAGGGCATGACGGTGCATCATACAAACGCCGGCAAGGATATAAAGCTGGCCCAGCCGCAGCAATTCATGGCTCAGGACCGCGAAGCCGTGGAGGAGGCATATCCCGGCGACATAATCGGCCTGTTTGACCCCGGCATTTTCGGAATCGGAGACACCGTGTGCACAGGCAAGCCGGTGCGCTTTGACGGCATACCCATGTTTGCGCCCGAAATATTTGCCCGCGTACACACAAGCGACACCATGAAGCGCAAGCAGTTTATCAAGGGCGTCACTCAGCTTGCTCAGGAAGGAGCCATACAGATATTCAAGGAAAACAATATCGGCATTGAAGAGGTCATAGTGGGCGTAGTAGGTCAGCTCCAGCTTGAAGTGCTGGCTCACCGCCTCCGCAGCGAATATAACGTTGAGCTTACCGTAAACAACCTTCCCTACAGATATGTCCGCTGGATACTCAATACCGATATCGACCCCAAGACCGTACGCCTCTCCTCCTCCTGCCGACTTGCCGTTGATAACAGCTCGCGGCCCGTAATACTTTTTGAAAACGAATGGTCAATGCGCTGGGCAACGGAAAACAACAAAGGGCTTCTGCTTGCCGACAGCATGAGCAGATAATATCCTCCGGGTTTTATGCGCCGCAGCAGCGGCGCTTTTTTTCTTCCCCGTTCCGCCCGTTGCCGCTTTTCCGTACCTCTGCTGCCTGCAGCCTTCCGTTCCGTCAAAAAACGCAAAAAACAAAAACGGAACAGCAACTGTTCCGTTTTTGTATGTACCTGATCGGTATTAGCTTACTTTGCGGCTTCTTCGGCCAGCTTGGCCAGACAGGAGCGGCAAATCATTTTTCCGTTGTAGGATACAACGTCGGTAACCTCATCACAGAAAATGCAGGACGGATGATACTTTTTAAGAATAATGGATTCGCCGTCAACATAGATTTCCATAGCGTCGTTTACATCCAGTCCGAGGTTTCTGCGGAGTTCTTTGGGCAGTACCACTCTGCCGAGGGTATCTACCTGCCTGGTTATTCCTGTAGATTTCATACAAAACACTCTCCCTTCGCTTTGTTAATTATATTCTACAAATTTCGTAAGAAAAGTCAACTGTTTTTGGCTAAAAATACTTAATTTTTTCATTATTTTATATTTGTTCACATTTATTCACAGATAGAGGTGCTAACAATGGTTGTTTTATGGGTAACAATTGTAATCTCGTCCGTTTTTTTCGGGATGATTTCCGGGAATGCCGACAGCATTCTCGTCGGCATCGCAAATGCTTCGAAAAATTCCGTAGCTCTTTGCATCAGCCTGTGCGGAATATTTGCGGTATGGTCCGGCCTTATGGAGGCGGCACAGCAGGCCGGTCTGCTGTCCAAAGTCTCAAAGCTGCTCATGCCGGTTATAAAACTGCTGTTCAGGGGCGCCTCCACTCCCCAGGCCAGAGAAGCCATAACCATGAACCTGACGGCCAATATTCTGGGCATGGGCAACGCCGCCACGCCGGCCGGGCAAAAAGCCATAAAGGAGCTTGCCGCCTGCAGCGACAAAAAGGGCTGCGTAACACCGGACATGGTCATGCTTTTGATAATAAACAACTCCGCACTTACCCTGGTGCCCACTACCGTTCTGACCCTCAGGGCAGCCGCCGGCAGTGCCGACCCCGGTATGATAATTCCCTTTGCACTGATATCCTCCGCAGTATCCACCGTTATTGCAATAGTATTGGGGCTGATATTCCGATGAAGCTGCTCGGTACCGTCACGGCCTATGCCGTACCCGTCTTTATACTCGTCGCAGTGCTTGCGGCGTGCGTCAAAAGCCGCAACCCCTATTCCTGCTTTATAGCAGGCGCCAAGGACGGAATAAAGGGAGCGGCGGGCGTACTGCCGTACATAGTGGCCATAATGTTCGCCACCGAGCTGTTCTGGGCAAGCGGGCTTGCCGGAATCGCCGGCCGCGCGCTCAGCGCCGCTCTGACCCATATAGGGATACCGGACGGACTGGGGCTTTTCCTGCTGCTCCGTCCCCTTTCCGGCTCGGGCGCCCTTGCCGAAATGAGCAGCATATTCAACACCTACGGCCCGGATTCGCCTCAGGGCATATTTGCCTCCGTGCTTATGGGCTCAACCGAAACGATATTTTATACCATTCCTGTATACCTGTCGGCGGCAGGCCTTAAAAGCAGCGCCAAGGCCGTTATTATAAGCCTGGTCTCCATGCTTGCGGGGGTTCTTTCCGCCTCCCTGCTGCTCAACATCTGGGGCTGACGCCAGCCGCTCCGTCCGGCTTCGGTCGGACAGCCCTGGCCCCCTCACCCCATGCACGCAAGCCGTCCCGGCTCACATGACATTCGCGGTAACCATGCCCTCCCAGTTATTATATGCAAAAGGCTCGTGTCCGTGTTTTTCTCCGCCGCCCAGTACATCCAGCTGCGTCTCCTCCAGCTCCGGGATCGCCTCTATGCTGCCGTCGCGCAGCTGCGCCAGCCTGTCCCTGCAGCTTTCCAGGCGCGCCGCAAGCCCGCCCAGCCGTATGTCCTGCACATCAAATCCGTGCGGCTTGTTTTCCGCAAACCACTGCTTCCTGAAGGCTTTATGGAATACCTTGAGCTTTTTAAGCAGTCTGTTGTAGTCATCTATAAGCGCATCCAGTTCCTCTCGGTTCCTGCCTGAATATACCCTGCGCGTTTTTGCTCCAAGCCCGGCTTTTACTGCCAGCACCTCACAAAGCGCCTGCTCCGTTTCAAACAGGTAGCCCCATTCCGGATGCTTCCTGAGCCTGCCAAGACGCCTTGCACACGCGGCGTACCCCTCGCTTTCTTCTCCCGTAAGCGCGGAATCAAACAGTCCCGTAAAACAGTCGTTATAAAGCAGATATTTGTCCGGATTGGTTATACTGCTGTCGGAATAGCCCGGCGCCTGCGGCAGGTCAAGCAGCATAAAGCTGTCAAAAGGAATCCCGAATTTTTCCTTAAACCTTGCTTTGATATCGGCTTCATCGGTGTTCCCTGCCGCAATCTGGGCGGCATAAAACAAGGCCGGCAGCACCGCAAAGCGCGAGCATTCGCCCCCGTTATCCCCCCACATGGTCAAAAATACATCCTGAACGCCGCGTTCCCTGCAGCTTTTAAGCGCTGCGGAGGCAGCCTTTATGCTGAAGCCGTTGTGCGGCGCCACCCCGGTCCATGTCCAAAGGCCTCCTGCAAACCATACGTCCTGCCCTATTCTTTCATGCGCCGCAAGCATCTTATCATAGTGCTCCGGGTCCTGGGAGTAATAATCCCAGTATATAAGCTGTACATTGTCAGGTATCCGGCTGCTTATGCTGTCTTTTATCTCCACGCTGTTGTTGTAATAATCCCCGCCCGCAGCCAGGCGGAAAAACATATCTGACCACATACACAGAGTAAAACCGTATTTCCTGCCTATATCGGCAACCTTTTTAAGATGCTCAAGCAATATCTCAAATCTGTCGCTGTCGCCGTGCAGGTCGTAATAACTGCCGCGTCCTATCATGTGCGCCTCGTCCATGCCCACATTGATTATCCGGCTGGAAAAGCAGCGCGCAATGCCGGCAAACATCCGGTCTATAAGCTCATAGACCGCCGGGTCTCCGGCCAGCAGTATGTCCCCCGTATCCACATGAGCTGCGTATGCAGGCCACCGCACTGCTGCATTGAGATGTGCCAGGGTCTGTATGCACGGGATAAGCTCCATTCCCCTGGATCGCGCATAGCTGTCCGCTTCCTTCAGCTCCTTCTGTGTAAAACGGCCCCGCATATATCCGAAATACGGATTACCGTCCACCTCGTAGGTGTCCTCGGTATATAAAAGCAGCGTATTGTACCCAAGCTCCGCCGTGATATCAATCCATTTCCTCAGACTTTCCGCGTTCGGTACTGCATTTCTTGAACAATCCAGCATGGTTCCGAATCTTCTGAAACAGGGTTTCTGCATACATAATCCTCCGCTATCCCCGGCATGGCCGAACATTTTTCTCCATTGATTATATTTGAAGCCGCAGCAAAAGTCAATACCGAAGTGTTTCTTGCCCGACTTTTCCTCGCATATAAACTCATCAACCCGCATATCCCCGTCAGCTTCGTCGGTACGGTTCCGAACATACTCTGCCATATAAAGCATTACGGCCTTGTGCTGTTTCCCTTTATCCGGAATTTGCTCCGGTATGATCAGGCTATGTTTCGGGCAATTTCGGAAAAAGCAGCCTGCATCATCTTATAGGAATTTTTCAACCTTTCGGATACCATGATTTCTCCTATGGGCTTATAGCCTGCGGAAACCATTTCGATTTTGCCCTTTTCCCCGGCTCCGATATAAATATCCGAAAAGACGGTAAACCCTATTTGTTCGCCGATAAGTTCATCTATGCAGACGCCGAGCCTCGAGTTCACAACATTCAAAAGATACCAGGCCAAACGGATTTCCAGCTTTCCGTCCCTGTAATAAAAATCCGCTTGCGAACAGTATTCCTTTGAAGCGGGATTGGCGTTGCCGTATCTGAGAAGTCCGCCTTCGCAGTATTTGGGCGGTATGGTTTCGTCATCGTCAGGAAGATACATTTCATTTGAAATAAAGGTATTTATTTTATTATATGTTCCGCTGTTTTTCTCCGCCACGCCGCCCTGAAAAACCTGCCGGAGCACGGTGTAGCTGTAATTAAAGGTATCGTAATACGCGTCGCACATAAGGCGCGTATTGTTTTTGCCGCCTATTTTAAGCAGGAAATCGCAGTTTTCACCGAAATACAGATTATCCTGACGGCTTTCACGGCTCCCCACCCCTAAAACCGATATAGGAATATAATAGATGCCGTTTTCAAAATCGAAGTCTTCAGGCAAATCAATAAGAATGTGTATATAATCGGCATCATACTGCACTTTCAGAGGCGTTCCCTCAATATATTTCGCACCTTCCCAGTCGTCGAAATTTCCGTCGGGATACACTTGCGAGACCTCAAAGCTCAACAGTCCGTAGCCCTGCTCGGCAGATGCGAGATTATGCGTTCTGTCTGTCGGATCATCGGGGTAGTACATCACCGTGTTCCAGGTTCTCTTGAACCACTCGTCCTGCCACGAAAAGAGCAGCCCTCCGCAATAGCCCTCAAGGGCTATGCTTCTGCTCATCCGGGCGCAGTATTCGCCCTGCTCCTCCTCGGTAAGCCCGCCCTGATTATATCCGTCCGCAGAGGTATGCGCAACCCCGCGCGAGGTGGAAAGCCCGTATTCCGCCACCAGCACCGGCACGCTGTACTGGGTTTTCAGGTCTCTTAAATATGCCCTGTAAGCGTCCGGACTGCCGTTTTCATCGCGGAATTCAAGGTATTCCTTCTGATGATTCATAAATTCCGGATAATATGGGTAAACATCCACCGCGGCAAAAAGCCCCGCGGCATAGGAAGGCCTTCTGAGTATGTTTTCGGTATTGACAGAGACCGCATCCTCTTCTTCAAAGGGCTCGTTTGAATGAGCAAGAGTGTCCAGAGTCTGCCAGTTAAGAAACGCAACCGGCGTCTGGTGAGCATAATTTTCGCTCTCAAAGGCAATCAGCGTTTCACCGACCTCGCACAGGAACGCCTCAAACGGAGCCGCGTTGGAATCTGTATAAAGATACCTTCCCGAAAATTCCGCTTCATCCGGGTGAGAGGCATTGGTTTCCGCAACAAAATCCGGGGTATATTCCAACCCCAAAATATATCCTGCAACATATTGAGAAATATCTCTGTCATAAACGGCGGGAGAAAACTCGCCGTAGGTTGTATAATCGCTGTTTCCGTGTATAATATCCACCGTTTCCCGCACGGAGCGCTTAAAGGCGTTTATCAGTATTTTATCGCTTTCCAGCGCGTCGGTAAGCTCATACATGAGGTCTTCGGAAAACCATATCCCCTGTATTAAAAAGAGCGGGGCGTCCGCGTGTTCCTTGTTGAAGTCGTCAAACGCTTTGTAAAAATCGGGATTCATAACGGTGAACACCCTTACGGTATTGGCGTTCATTTCCCTGATCTGCCCGAGCCACTCAATATATGTTTCGTAAGAAACATTCGGGTTTGCAAGATCGGTCAGGGCAGAAGTCAGCCCCATATTTACGCCCCTTATATAAAACAGGCGCGAGTCATCGCCCTCCCTGCGGTAAAAATAACCGTTTGGGGAAGCAAAAAAATCAAAATCCGTGTCCGAGTCAGGCAAAGTCACGCTTTCGGGCGGAGACGGATATTCTGATGTTTTTTCAGGATTTCTCCCCTCCTTACATCCCGGTAAAGAGAGCAGTAAAGTCAGCGCAAGCAGAGCCGAAATCAGTTTTTTCATTTTTCCTCCGTGTATTTTGCAAAATACCCCTTGAGCTCATAATAGGAAGGCTTGAGTCTTTCATGCCAGGAAGGCGTGTTCCAACCGCCGTATTCGTAATTGCCGTTAAGGGAAACCGTAAGTCTTTCCGCATCGCTGCTCCTGTAAGCAAAGCCCAGATCAAAGCTTTCATAACTCTGCGCCGAAATAACCTGAGTTTTCCAGAAATCGGATATTTGCTGCTTGCTTGAGGGATCCATTACATTAAGCAGCTGCCACGGTATCCTTATTTCCAGCTTGCCGTCCTTATAACAGAAATCCGAGAGTGATTTATAATCCTCCGAACCGGGATTGCTGTTTCCGTAGCGCAGCTTGCCCGTTTCATAGGCTTTATCGGGCACAACCTCCCCCGTTCCCTTTACGGTCAGGTTGTATCCGTAGCACAGGCGCATAATGTCAAACATACCGCTGTCCTTCTGTGAGGCGTTCTCTTCGCTTTTAATATCGGTAAGCATTTTGGATTCCAGGAAATAATAATTGAAAGCGTCGTAATATCTGTCTACAAATATGTGCGAATTGTCCTTGCCGTTAATATATATCAGAAAATCTGCGGCCTCGTCGAATTCGGCGTTGTATTCCGCCGCTTTGGTATTCCCCTGCTCCGATATGGTGTTTATGGGTATAATAAGGGTATCGTTTTCAAAATCGTAATCTGCGGCATCTATCATCATGTAAAGATAACGCTCATCGCTTTTGATATAGAGGCTGCCCTGATTTGTCGTAACGGTGGGCGCGATATCTTTCCATTCCGATATATCGCCGTCCACATAGCACGCCATGCTTTCCTTTCCCGGGTCAAACGACAGTATCCCGAAGCACTGCTCGGTAGTCTGAATATTCGACCAGTAGGGGCGGCGGTCCGCTATATCAAACATAACATTGTTCCAGGTGCGCTTGAACCATTCGTCCTGCCATGTAAAGACAATTCCGCCCGCGTACTTCGCGTCGTGTATGGATTCCAGCATATCTATTAGCATTCTGCCCTGCTCGGTTTCGTCCACCATTCCCTGGTTGTACCCCATAACGCTTTCATGTCCCATACCGCGCGAAGTGGGAATGCCGAATTCCGCCACAATTATCGGAATTGTATGTGCTAACTTAAGGTCTTCCAGATATGCTAGATAGGTGTTGACATTTCCCTCCTCGTCCACATACTCCAGATAGTCCAGCTGATAATTAAGGCTGTCCGGATAATATGGATAAATATGATAGGACGCAAACATACCGGCCCCGAAATTACGGCACTTTACATTTTCTATGTTAACGGTCGCCTTGTCTTCATCGACATGAGGCTCGTTGGGATGCACAAGCGGGTCTGTAGTAATCCAGTTGCTGAAGGCAAACGGTATCTGAAAACTGTAATTCTCGGTTTCGTGCTTTATCATGGCGTCGCCCACTCTGCACAAAAACGCTTCAAAAGGCGAGGCGGTCTGGGTGTAAAGATACTCTCCGTCATAGTCTTTTTTATCGGGATGCTGTTTGTCTGTGTTGATTACAAAGTTCGGTTCCCATTCAATTCCTATGACCCAGCCTGCCATCCATTGCGAAACATCAGCTATGTATGTTCCGTACGCTTCGCCTGCGGTTTCGGCAATCTTGGCATTGCCGTGTATTACATTTACAAGGTTTATCGCATCTGCGGTAAAATCATTAAGGATTTTTTCGTTTTCGGCGTATGCGTCGGACAGCCGCTCGATATCGTCCTCATTTACCCATATCCCCTGATAGAGGTAAAGCTCATTTGCCGCCTTGGAGTTAAAATCCCTGAGCGCCTGATAAAACTGCGGAGGCATAAGAGTATATACCCGTATGCAGTTGCAGTTCATATCGCTGATATACCCAAACCAGCGGTAATAGGTCTCGTATGAAATTGTTAGGTCTCCCGGGAAAAGCCCTGGCTCCGTGGCGCCTATGTTTACTCCGCGCATAAACATCTGCTGCCATTCGCCGTCCTTATAAATATAAAAATAGTCGCCTTTTGCTCTGAATCTGTAGCTTATACCGGTCTGAATATCGGTATACGCCTCAAAGCCGCTTGCAGAGGGATCATCCTCCTTTTTATCGGTATGAAAAGATATTCCGTGTATGCCGAATATCTCCAGAAGGCCAAGCTGAGCCATGCACACCAGTACAACCAGGGTTGCCACAACCGAGATAACAACCTTTTTCATTGCTCTACCTCTTTTCTTTTGATTGTGCCCCAGGTTTTGCGGAGCTTGCGGTATTTAAGTAATCCCTCAACACGGAACAATGTTATCATTTGTCTGTAACCGAAGTTTTCCAGCATAGCGTAGAGCGAAAGCGAAAGGCATTGCTTTGCGCTCATTGTGGACTTGCGGGTATACTGCTCCAGAATCAGGCTGCCTATAGAAAGTATAATTCCCAAAAGCACGGCCAGGATAAAATACATTATGAAAAAGAACATATTAAGCTCGCCCAGAACAAGCGAAAACGGAATGATAAAGTATCCCAGAACCTCAACAACCGCTCCCAGCAGCTCAAAAATCCAGTTGTAAGGTATCGCCAATAGCCCTATAATACCGTAGCGCGGGTTCAGAAACATGGACGCGTGAGAAATGAGGGTGTCCAGCAGGCCTATCTGCCAACGGCGGCGCTGACTGCGTATATCCGCAACCGACATGGGCCCCTGCGTCCAGCAAACCGCATCCTCACAGAAAATAATCTTATACTTTCTTCTGTTGGCCCGCATATATTTATGAAGCCGGACCACTATCTCCATGTCCTCTCCCACCGTATTGGTTTTATACCCTCCGACCTCTATTACAGCCTGTTTCTTAAAGACTCCGAAAGCCCCCGACACTATCAGCATTGAGTTCGTGGCGCCCCAGCTTACCCTTCCCGATAAAAAGGAGCGGTAATATTCCACTATCTGAAATCTCTCTATCATTTTAGAGGGCATGCTAAACCCTCTTATGCGGCCGTCCCTTATTTTGAAGCCGTTGGCTATGCGTACCAGTCCGCCCGCCACAATGGTGTCGGTATTTTTAAGAAATTCAATCGAAAGCTTCAGAAGCGCGTCGGGCTCAATGCGGGAGTCCGCATCGAGGCAGGCAAACAGCGGGTATGACGAGACATTGATCCCCGCGTTGAGTGCGTCGGATTTGCCCCCGTTTTCCTTATCTATATAGATAAGATTCGGGTACTCGATATTGTAGTAAACACCGCGTACCTCCTTTGTCGGAATAGAGGTTTTGACTGCAGACTCAATTCTGTAAAGCCCGAATGTTTCCAGGATACGGTCGTGAGTGCTGTCTGTGGAACCGTCGTTCACTACTACTATTTCAAACTGCGGATAATCGATTTTCATAAGCGATTTTATATTGGAAACTATGTTTTCCTCCTCATTATAGGCGGGAACAAGCAGGGAAATCGGCAGAAGGTTTTCGCTTGAAACATATCTTCCGTAATCGTTGGACTGTCTTGTCTTATCGTTTTTTCGCACCTTGACAAAGGATATTATCAGCTGAACTATGTATATGACGCTAAGAAGTATGGTAAACGCCATACAGAAGTAGTTGAAAAATGAAATAAAATATCGTACGTATGTCAGAAAATTCACACTAATTCTCCTTTAAGTCAACGGAACGGTACAGAGCGTATTTTACTGCGTCCGAAGCATATTTATCATATCCGCCTAAAACATCC
Source organism: Bacillota bacterium (assembly GCA_029007865.1). Classification (GTDB taxonomy): domain Bacteria; phylum Bacillota; class Clostridia; order Christensenellales; family QALW01; genus UMGS1338. The sequence continues at coordinate 8,318 of JAQXIQ010000047.1, read as the reverse complement.
TCAATTTCGGATATCTGGACATTCATATCAATAAGAGAGTACGCAGCCGCCTGACGCACCCACCACTCCCTGTCCTTAGTGGCATCCTTTACACCTTGTATGGCGGCAGGAGTCGCTAATTTTTTAAGTCCTTTTACCGCGGAGGAACGCACGACCCAGTCATTATCCTTTGAAGCGGTAAGCAAAATATGCTCGCTTTCGGGGTCTCCCAGCTCGCCCAGTGCCTTTACGCACGCTATGCGCATATCGGTGTTTTTACTTGTCGTTCCGTCGGTGTAGAGCTGCTTGAACTGCGTAAACCTATAAGGCGCTATCGCTTTGATAACCACCGTTTTCATATAATCGTCGCATTTTGCAAGAATCTGTGACGCCAGCTCGTAACGGTCGGAGCTGAAGCCGGAAAACAGCTCATTGATTATCCTGTACGAATATTTTTTATCGCTCTCTATTCTTAAAACATATTCGGTGACGCCTTCGGCATACCCGAGTCTTGAAAGCGCCATAGCGGCATTATAAGCTATGTTCCGGTTCTTTGACTTTGAAAGCCTGCAAATGTCGTTAAGATATTCATAAGCATCAAAATCCGCAAGCCGCCTGCAGGCATAGCCGATTTTATATTTATTGCCCGATTTCAGAATATCGGAAAAAAGCTTAACAGGATCCAGCGCATCGTATATGCCGTCTATAATCTCCATCTTGTTTCCGAAAGTCTCATCGTCGCCGTATGTCTCCCAGAAGCAAAGCTGAGCGCTTATTATTTCAAAAAGGCGAGTATCGTCGCCCATAAGCTCCTTGAGCGCCTCGGTTTCGCTTTTCCGGCTGCTCTCCGTGGGGCTGTACAGTATGCCTTCCACCATACTTTCGATTTTTTTTGCCGCGGCCTCATACTTGTTTTTGGCGTCCTCCTGCTTTTTGGCAAGCAGCGCAAGCCACAAATACTCCAAGCTGAGTATCAAAAGACAGATTATAACGCATAAAACCGTAAATAGTTCGTAATGCAAGCTTCACAGCTCCTTTGCCATGAGAAAATTATTTTGAAGAAAAGTAATTCTTTATAAGCGCAAAGCTTTCCTTCTCGCGCATAGTGTAGGATACCTTTTCCCACGAGCTCCATTTATATGTTTTGTATGACGGATCCTGCTTGGTTTCGGGGAAGAGGTAAAGCTGATCCTTGGACAGCTTATCTGCTATCATAACCGATACTATCGCACCGTTTGTGCTTACGGTTTTGGCCTGGCCCGAGATTTCCCCGACATTGTTGATCACGATTTTTCCCGATGGTTCCGTCACATTGAGCCATGACCAGGGTATCCTGATATAAATCGTGGAACCGGTCTGATAAAACTGGTTGTCTCCCGATGAAAAACCGCCGTAGGTAAGAGCCGAAACAAGTCCGTATTTCCCCGTATAGCTTTCCTCGGTGGCATAGCAGCCGTTGCTGCGGTCATAGGAGGAAATGACATACAGCCCCGCTTTTTGCTTGCTGTCAAAGCGCAGGACGAATTCCATACCCGAAAGCGATGTCGGCGTATATTCGCTGGAATAGTAGTATTCCCCGTCGTTGCGTTGGTAAGTGTCAATGCCGATAAAGAACTGCTCGGTGTCAAAATCAATTTCGGTAAGCAGCTGTACGGTAATGTAAAAATAGCTTTCGTTCGAGGAAAGGGACATCATCTGAACACGGTCGTCATCCGCCAGGTTGATTCCCGTTTTCTCCGGAGCCGCGGCGTCCAGCGCAACAAAACCGGTAGTCTGCGCCGTGTCGGCTACATTGTGCCACATATAATTGTTATCAATCGGCACCGTATACGGATACATCTCATCGGAAACCGCCGACCAGTCGTCGTTAAGGTCCGCCGCAACCGCGCAGAGAACCCCCGCTCCGTCGGCTGCTTTAAGCAAAGCGACGGTTTGCTGACCCTGCTGTTTTTCGGTAGTACCGGCTCTGTCGCCGAAGCCGTCGGCAGAAGAAACTCCCACTCCGCTTATCAGGAGCCTGTCCTTCGCCGCCTTATTAAGCGCATCAAAAACATAAGCATATTTATCGCTCTTGTCTGCCAGCCTGTCCGGCGCGGCGTCAATAAGCTGTGTTGCACTGTCCAGCGAAACACAGGCAAAGAAATAGCCGGAGCTCAGCGAACTGTCCTTCACGATGCCGTTGATGCTGTATGCGCCGTCGCTTTCCATTCCGCTTCCTTTTATTTTTGAGGCGTCCGTGTATATTCCGATCGGGATAAAATATCCGTAAGCATCTTCGGAATAGCTTTGCAGCGTATCGTAAATAAGGGCGCAAAGGCCTTCCGCGCCGCTGCCGCCGGCGTATTTGCCAGAATAGCTATAGCCCTCCGCAAGGCGGGAATCCCCCGCAGTAACGGCCAGCACATATGCGGAAACATCAATAAAGTAGGTTTCCTCTTCGTCGTTTCCGTCCCAGGTGTATGAGCCGCTTCCGTGCAGAACGTCAAGAGCCGCCCTGAGCGCGTTCTTTATTTCATTCTCATCGGCTTCCTCAGGCAGTGCAATGTTTTGTATTATATATAATACCGACGAATCGGGCTTTGAATTGTTGGCGTAGACTGCTCTGTAAAACTCCGGAGGCAGAATATCCTTTGCAAAAATACAGTTGGCACCGATTTGCACTGCCTCGGCTGTCAGATTCTCATAGTAGGTATAGTTTCTCGAATAGCCCTTCTGCCCCGGCTCACAGGCGTTCAGGCTTACCGCATTGACGGTTATATCCTCCCATGCGCCGTCCGAGTAAATCTGAAAACCGTTATCGCAAACCCTTGTGCGCAAGCCCTCGGACCGGCTGTCCGTCTTATCGTGAGGCGTTACATCCGAGAGAATCTTCTTCATAAGCGGGTTATAGAAATTCCAGTAGAAATTACTTATGTCGCCCTGTCGGTCGTAGGAAATCCACCTGTAAACCGTATCTGCAAACAGGAACCGGTTGTAGTTTTCATGGCTGACATAATCGTTGAAGTCTCCTGCAAAATAGTACACAGGAGCTTTCCCGCTCTCGCATTTTCTGGACGCGGCGCAAAAGGTCGGACTTTTCAAAACCCCTTTGAGCTTCTCCATTCCCGTTGCGTTGACGTCAAATTCAAAACTTGCTATTACCTCGGATCTGTTGCCCGGCTCGACAATTTCAAACCAGTTATAGAAATTCACACTGTCGCAGCTGCCGAATTCATTTTTATAGTCGTCATTTATATATATCCTGAGGAGATTTCTGGATTCAAAATCGGTCTTCTGCTCCAGGATAATTATTTTTTTGGCTGAGACAAGCAATATTCCGGGGCCCGAGAACTGCCACTCAACACCTTCCTGTTTCTCATACATCGGCGGAGCCCAGTCCGGCACATCGGTAAAATCCTGAAGGTCATATATATATCTGCCCACCCATCCTGTGGGCTTAACACCGCAAAGGCTTGCAAGCTGGGAATAAACCGAGCTGTCGGAAACAGAGCCGAAAAGCTCGGTTTCGGCAATGACAGTGGCACCGTTTTCATACGCATAGGAAATAACCGACATATCGTCAACGGATATGCCGGAGCCTATTGCCCAAGAGTGGTCATAATATCCGTATGTACCGTCAGTTGCGCCGTAGACATCGGCCACATACATAACATCAGGAATGTAATCCAGCGATAAAAGCTCTCTTTGTGAGGTAATCTGACCGTTCTTATCCAGCATCGGGCCGAAATAATCGTCTTTAATATCATAAAAGCTGCCGTCCTCAAAGACATAGCGCTGCTGCTCCAGCAGCCAGAAAAATCCCTGATGCTTTCTGTAAACCGAGCGTATATCTATATCGTTGCCATCCTCCACCGTAAGCACGGTTTTATCCAGCAGGCATACATTCAGACGCGTTTTCGGCGCCAGATGCCAGCCGATAAAGACAACTGCCAGAACAATAAACAAAACCAACGGTATAAGGAAATACCATTTGACCTTTCTCGGCTTTTTGACTTTTTTTACCGCTTCCTCGGTTTTATTTTCCTGCTCCTTGGATGGGTTGAAACGGATTTTCTCTTCCTGAGCAGTAAACCTATTCTGATTTTGACTCATTTTATTTTTTCTCCATGGTTATCTGTCCGATTTTATCAATACATTCGTGCATGGCCGCAACAACCTTAGGGTCATAAAGCGTTCCGGAATTTGAATCTATATACTCTATAGCCTGAGCAAGCGGCCACCCCTCTTTATATGAGCGCTTCGCCGTAAGCGCGTCCAGCGTGTCCGCTACCGCCGTGATCCGCGCGTACTCGTTTATATGATCGCCCGCAATTCCGTTGTAGCCCTTGCCGTCATACCGCTCGTGATGCTCATTTGCTATTGTGGCGGCGATTTGCATAAACTCGCTGCCGAATACCGAAAGCAGCACATATCCGTATTCGGTGTGCATTTTGATGATCCGTCGTTCGCTCTCCGAAAGCAGGCCTGTCTTGTTTGTAATCTCGGAGGGTATCGCTATTTTCCCTATATCGTGCAGCATCGCCGCCTGAGCCACCGTTGCGCGGATAGCCTGCGGATAGCCCATAGCCTCCATAATATGACCGGTATAGCGTGCGACATTCTCGATATGGTCAGGATTGTTTCCGCTTGCCGTTTCGGTTTCGCGCGCCAGCTTTGTAAAAATGCCGATCTCCTCCTGCTCCGTATTATTGCCGGAAAAACGGGTCAGCGCCACCTCTATGCCGCTGTAAAGAGTTGTTACTATAGCCGTAAAAAACGGTGACAGCGCGCCCTGCAGGTTTTCAAAATGAAAAATAATATAAATACTGCCGTTCTTACAAAAAGCAAGCTCTGTATATGTTTCGTTAAAAACACAGTGACTTTGACTGTCGGCACATCTGTTTTCAATTACCGCACAGTTGATGTTTCCCTCAAAGGAGTCTCTGCAAACCTCCTTATACCCGGAGTTTTCCTTCATTAAAACCGTATATGACATCTCACCGGTCTGACTGTTTATATCACGGTACAGCCCGCATATCCCCTCCGCAGCGGCCTTACAGATTTCCGGCTCCGAATTAAGGCAGAGCAGCTCTTTCATAATGTCGGCAGCCTTTGTTACGCAGGCATTGTACGAATTTGTCTTATAAAGCACCTCGCTCTGCCTGCGGTTGTAAAATGCTTTGGAAATAAGCACAAATACAATATAAAACAGAAAGATAAACTCACCGATAAGCCGGCACGAAGCAAAGCTTGTTCTGTACCGGGTTACCTGCATAACGCTTCCGAGAAGCTCAGACATGGCAAGAAATACAAGCATCAGAAATGCGCTCTTTGCGTACTGGATACGGTTATTTGCAAACCCCTTGCATATCTTTATAAGCACCGCAACGGTAATAACGCTTAACAGCGCAGCGGCAAGAGAGGCCATATTGAGCATAAATGCGCCGGATGCAGACAGAATTAAAGCAATGGACGCTATGCTCAGGCAGAGGCACACAATAAACCTTTTGTCCTTTACCTTCAAAAGCACGGCAGCCGCCACGGTAAACAGAGCCGTAACCAGAAATTCCAACGCAATGGAAATATTGCAGAATCCGGGGAAATTAAAAAGATAGCTTTCCCGTGCCATGGCGAAAACGCCCGCCGCCGCGCCGTATGCCGTAATAAGCGCAGATACCGCAAAAATATGCGAGCTTTTTCTTTTGGCAAAACAGAACACGATTGCCGTTAAAAAGGCCGCCGCGCCCAACAAAAGCAATACTCCGGAAAAAACAAGACCGCCCTCAACGGAAAAAGCCGCACTTGCTCCGCCTTTTGTAATATATGCTTCTATATCTGCCGAAAACGGAAGCCGCAGGGATATTTCCACCGTTATTTCTTCGCCGGCAGCAGGGAGCACCACCGCATTGTATACATTCCCGACATACTCGCTGTCCCCGTAGTGGTTGTCATATACCGTTTCTCCGTTTACGGATATTTTCGTCGGGGCATAATCGGCTTTAATGACAAGTGTCTGTTCGTAAGCCTTTCCGTGAAAACTGCCGCGCAGATGCAGATACTCCCCGGTCTTTTCCTTGGACAAAGGAGTAATACTGTTGGCGATCTTCCATTCCGCGCCCGACGGAGCGGATGAACTGTCGGTATAAATATATTCCCATGATTTGACCGCGTAGCCGGAAGACAGAATACCGTCCGTATAATTGAATATATAATTTGCCGCCGCCGTCGCAATAAGCATAATCGCTGCAAGCTCTAAAAGCAGGAGAAAATCCCCCTGCTTTGTAAACGCGTTTTTCAGCTTTTTCGGGATATCGGCTATCTTACCCATTGAGTGCTCCTTATAAGCGTGAATATTTATTAAGAAGTTTTTTTACATCCGATGCACTCTGCACCGTAGCGTTTTCTCCGTCCCTTTCAAGAAGGTCGGAGCGGGAGCTCAAAGCCTCCTGCAGCATATCGTAAGCCTTGCAGACTTTCAAAAGGAGCTCTCTTAATTCTTCGTTTTCTTTTTTAAGCTCTTCATAGGATTTTTCTCTGTCCAATTCCGTACCTCTCATTTTGACGATGTAAGTTTTTTAATAAGAACCTGTCCTGCCGAGTCCTCCACGGTTAAAACGGTTGTGCCCATTATTTCCCTTTGCGAGGAATCGGAATAAAAGGTGCTGCTTACCCTATAGGTGTTTTCCCCCGTCCGGCTTAACGAAACCTCATAAAAAACATCCGTGCCGTAAAGCGGCTCCCACATTTCAAAGCATTGCATGCCGCTGTTATATAAGTCCGCTTGGGTTATATCGACATCGACAGTGCCGAACTGCTTCAGAATCTCCAGCTTTATTTCCTCCACCGACGCCTGCCTTAATCTGTTGCCCGAACGCGGCATATCGGTTAAATTCTCATAATATAGATGACAGAAGCAATACTGCACCAAGGCGTTTACCGACATTTCTTCCGGAGAATTAAATTTTTTCTGCGCTAACAGGTAGCACAGCTCATAGCTCCTCAGAGCCAGAGCGTCGGCGTTTATATACTCCGGAAAATCCCGGTCGCTTCCCGGAGTTTCCGAGCAGGATACCGACGGCTCCCGGGAGGTTTTTTCCACCTCCGGATTTATATTGTCGCATCCCGACAATAAAAGCAATGCAATCGCAGCCAAAAGGCAGAGCATTTTTTTCATTATTACCGGTCCTCTTTTTCAAAAATGCAAATAAAAAAACTGCACCGATAAAAGGTATAAACCTTTTACAAGTGCAGCCTGACAATCATAACCTTAATCAAAGGCGTTAGATTCAAAGCTTTGCGTCGCACACTTTCATGCGCTTTGCCTTTTACTTTGTCGTTATTATAGCACACCGGAATAAAAAACGCAACACTTTTATTGTTGTTTGTCAGGCCGGAGTTTTCTGTCTTGACGCCAAACGGAAGAAGGAGTATAATTTTTATGAATTCTTTCAAAAACGGTATTAAAATAAATATTGGTGTGGTAATCGTATGAGCAATTTGAAAAAGGCTTTTTTCGGAGGCTACAAAAAGTCCGAGGTTGATGCGGCTGTAAACGAGCTTAATAAACAGTTGGAAGCGGCCGATCTTGACAGAAAAAAGTTGCAGCAGGAATCCCGGAGCGCGGAGGAAAAAATCGCTTATCTTGAAAAACAGCTCTCCGATTTGAGTTCGGAGAACGAAAAGCTTAACGCTGTTAACGAAAGGCTTGACACCGCGAACAAAAATCTTAACGCCGAGAACGCAAGGCTCAATTCGGAGCGCGCTCAGGGCGAAGCTATTTTTAACGACATAGCCAAAATTTACAGGCGCGCATACGGCGCAGGACGGGAAATCGTCTGCGATTCCAAGGAAACCGCTCAGAAGCTGTTAAACGATATCAGCGTCCGTTTTGACGAAGCAATGGGCGAAACACACGGAATAATAGAGGAATACGAGACCGTTCACCGCGACATAAATGATTTATTCGCATCCCTCAGCAGGGATATAAGCGATGTAGCTCAGACTGCCTCACAGATGCTGGATAGGGCCAAAATGTTCGCAGGGATTTACGGTCAGCTTAAAAGCGCCGTTAATTCCGCACAGGAAAATACCCAGCGTCTTTTTGCCGAATATGACATGCAGGCCTCGGAGTTTCTGAATGCCTCCGTCCCCTCCGAAAGCCCGGACCGCAGCGCAGCGCACACCTTCACGCCCGCTGAAACGTCCTGGGCAGAGCCCGGTATGCAGGCGACCGCGCAGAGTGCCGTTATTCCCGATGCGTCAGAGGAAGTCCTTTACGATAAAACCGATTATTACAGCATCGACGACAATTCTCCTGCCGCACCGGTCGCGGAAGGCATCGCTCAGGCACCGGAAGCTGC
>JAQXIQ010000046.1 GCA_029007865.1 Bacillota bacterium | reverse complement strand
GTCTTTTGCTTTCGTCATTTTTTCAAATGCCGCAGTGAACTTGTCGCCGTCGGTCAGGGTCAGCGTTGTCGTTGCGGGGTCGAAGCTCCAGCCCTCGTTTGCATTGCTTTTGTAGGAGCTGGTTACCGCTTTTCCGAAGATCTCCAGTCCGTAATCCACCTCTGCCGCATAGGTATCCGTCAATAAAAAGATTGCGCTTATGCAGCCTATGCAAAGCACTGACAGTATTATAATCAGAGTTTTTTTCATTCTTGTTTTCCTCCTTTACCGGATTGGAATTTCTCAATAAACAATTGTATGCTGACTTTCAGCGTTTTTATCTGAGCTTGCAGATAAAACTCATCCTCAAACAGCGCATAGTGTACGCAGGCACGAATCAGAATAAAAATCAGCGGCGTTAATATATCGCAAGGGATGCCCAGCTTGCCCTCCAGACTCTTGGCATACTCGGTATAACGCTTATCCACTCCCGCAAAGAAACGCTTCCCGTATTCCAGGTATTTCGGGTGAGTATAAATCTGATACATCAGCCGGTACTTCTTCCCGTGCTTTTCCGCCGTCCAATACGGTATCTCGTCTATAAACCGCCACAGATCCTCACTGTTTGCGGGGGCTACAGCCATGAAGTCATCCTCCACCTTGCTCATGCAATACTCCGCGGACTGCACGATCAGGTCATCCATATCGGCAAAATAATTGTAAAAAACAGCCGCATTACACCCGCAATGCTTCGCAAGCGCACGGATACCGACTCCACTCAGCCCGTTTTCCGCAAGGCACTCAAAGCTTTTTTCCATCAATTGCTGCTTGCGATTCATGTATTGTTCTTCGTTCCTGACTCGCATTCCGTCACCTCTCCGAATATAACAAACGTTTGTTTATATTATAGCATGGACAAATGCGTATGTCCACATTTTTCTGCCGTAATCAATCTGAATTTTCTCTGTTCCGGCTCATCTCACCACGGCATCTCCCGAAGAGTCCCTAACTTTTGATGCAGCCACTATAATCATCGTAGTTTCACGGTGCGGACTGCAAATAAAAAGCCCCGATAGCAATCAAGCGTATGCGGGGCCTTTTCCTTCATCGGTGGCAAGGAATATTATTCGGTTTTACCTGTATCAACTGCCTTAAATACTACTGCCTCATTCCGCAGGCTCGCTGTCCAGCTTGCAGAGCAGGAACACAAAATACTCCGAAACGGAAACCGCAGTGCCGTCTGTCGCCTCAGCGGTCAGCTTAACATTCAGCCGGTAGTTTGTAAGCTCCGGGCTGCCGTTGTTATAATCCCGGTTCACCGACAGACAGAACTCGCCTCCGCCCTCCTGGTTTAATACGGGAAGCGTTACCGTTTCGTCTTTTTTAAGCTCCGTTTCCCCCATCTTAATCTTCCACAGATCGGCTTCCCCCGCACTCAGCTCAACATACTCGTACTTCCCTTCACTTTCATTATACACCTTTTTGCTGACCGAGAAGCTCAGGGTCATATTTTCAAAGACCTTTGTGGAGAAGGAATCAAACCTGGCATTTACGGTAAAGTCAATATTGCCGCTGTTGGTTTCATCGTCCGGAGCCGCAAGATTTATGCCCAGATAGCGATGATCCTTCGGCGTAACCGAAAGCTTTACCGTCTCTTCCAGCTTTACCGAATATGTAAGAGCCGCATTGTAAGGCCCGCTGCCCAGCAAGTTTTCCTTGCCGGAAAGGTAAAATGAATCAATCAGCGTAAACTCCTTGCCGCGTCCGGAGAACGTGTCGATGAATTCCTTTTCGTTCACGCCGGAAAAATCCAGCGTGATGTGATATTTGGGGTTGATCTCATCGCCCGACACTCCGCCTTTTATTAAATCTCCAACCGAAAAGAGAACCTGGGATGCGGATGATGTAAGCTCGGTCTGATAAACCGGCTCGCCGTTTTCGTTTGTCACCTTCACAACCGTCTGCAAGGGCAGCTCTACAAAGCGGTTGTTTTTATCGCGCAGGCGGATAATATGCGTGCCGTAAACTCCTCGATTCTGGCTCTTCAGCATTGAAACATAGCCTTCCGGGAATTTAATCCGCGTGTCCACCATCATTTGTATTTCTTCGTCAGGGATATTGGAAAACTGCTTGCTTTCGACGGTACTGTCTTTATACGAAGGATTCGTCACCACATCAGGCGAGCCCCAGACGGATACCTGACCGTATACGCTCTTGAGATAATTCACCACAATATTGGTCTCTTGTCTCTGTTCCTCATCCAGCACAGCCTTCATGTTATATGTCATGGATACATCTGTGTTGTTCTGAACGGGGAATACCGCAAGCAGATATTGCTCGGTATATACGCAGTCGGTGCCCTCGCCGCCCATATCGGTGCATACGCGGTTCTTTGAAAGAAGGCCCCCTATCCCCTCCAGCGCGGCAAGCTCCACAAGGGCAAATTTTTTATCGCCCTGCTTAAAATCCTTAAACTCAATAAACCGCGCATCCTCCGACAGCGTCAATGTGTAATAGGTATAGCCTGCCGGAGTGGCACTGTTAAGGTCTATGAGTATAAACGCTGTGCCCTTTTCAATTCTGGCATTAACGTCGCTTTGTCCGTTAGGCTGAGTCAGCTCAATCTGCTTGTTAAAGTTGGTCATCTGCTCCAGCTTCATGGCCATATCGTTGTAATTAAACTCCACATAAAGGGTAAACGGACTGCCGAAGGAGACATTGGCCGCCAGAGAGCCGCCCGGCTCTGCGGCAAAGTTGCGGAAAGACGGAAGGTAATACTGTTCGCCCTCCACAGGCACAACAAAGGTCTTAAGATTGACCGAGCGTTGATAATAAACCGCTACATGCATGGTATACACGTCGGTATTGTCCTGTCCCGCAAAGGTAAATGAAAGCACCGTGAGAGTTCTGGGCTCCGTTTCCAGATTGTCATATACCCCGACCTCAAACTTGCCGCCGCTGAATACGATACTTCCCGCAGTATTCATATCCTCCAGCGTCCCGTCATCCCTGACAGTATAGCGACTGGATACAACTTTTACCAAACCTCTGGATACCGCGTCGTCAAACCCGCCGCCGGTGAGCATATTGATATACCCGTTCATGGTCTGGTCTGTTTTATCGCTCAGGCACAGCAGCTGCAGCTCCCCGTTGACCGTTACTCCCTGCAGCTTGGTCTGCAGCAGTGCAAGCTTCGTGTTTTCCAGGGAAAACGCATTATGCGGCCACCAGCTCAGAGCATCTATCTCTTCCGGCGTTCCGATAGTTATGGAATCGCCGTAGAATGTTGTTGCGGTTCCGTCAACGGAAAAGCTTTTGCTCATCCGCTCTATGGCCTCTTGCTGAGGCGTTTTGTCGGACGAACCGATTGCCGTGTTCTTCTCGTATATGCTTTGCGCGCCGTAAGCGCCGTAAACCACCGTTCCGATACCGCTGCCGGATACGGAGTAGTTTTTAAGCACATTTGTTTCGCTGCTTACCGAACAGCTTACCGGTACAACGGATATACTGCCCGCATTGACAGAGGCAATCAGGCCGACATTGGTTAAGTCGGATTTATCAAGCATTAACGGCTCAACGGCAGTAGGACTGCTTCCTGCAAGGTTCCCTATGGCAAAGGTATAGTTGCTGTTTTCCTTTTGTGTTATCCTGCGGATAACATTGTCATCCGATATAACATACTTAGCGGTTAACGAACCGGATGCCAGAAGGCGTCCCGCCAGTCCTCCGCCTCCCGAGCCCAGGATGTAGTTTTTGCCAATATATGCGCCGTCGACATAAATCTTTATATTAACTTTCTCGTTTGTATCGCAAATCAATCCTCCGGCGCGGTACACAGCATTCTTTATATCGTTGTATATTAAGTTGTTTTGAACATGCACATTTCTGAATTCAATTTTGTTTGCCGCCAAAGAAGCGTAACTCAATATACCGCCCGCTCTCGTTGCGCCTATAATACAGTAGGAAACCTCGCAGCCGTCGACGGACAGCGAAGTGATTGCACCAAGATCCCCGAACAGGCCTGCGGCGTCGGTTGTGGAATACATATATCCGATGATCCTGACCGGGTTTTCCGCAGTGCCCGCGATTTTGAAATTGTTTACGGTGCATGTAACAGAGCCGCCTGCACGGTAAGCAATAATTCCTGCGGCGCGTGCGTCGCCCAATAAGTACATATCATATCCGTCTGCAATGACGCTGCAGTTTGTAACGGAGAAACCGTTGTTACTGCGCTGCTCCCCCACCAGTCCGGCGGTATTGTTGTGGCTTGCTACAACAGCCGGCGCCGCGGCGGATTTTACTGTGCAGCCTGTCAGCACAAAAGAATTTGTTGTTGCCCCGGCAAGTCCGCCTGCGGAACCTATCGAATAGCGGCCCTGATTGCTCTGGCCGTTCAGCAAGCTGGCCAGCACCTTTGCCGCTTCCTGATTCTCCCCGTTATAAATAAGATTATCGCGAAGCTTGGCAGGCAGCTTATTCATTGTTGCAATCGCATTATTGTTCTCCGCCGTTGAAAACTGATACGGGAAATTAGAATCGTTTGCGCTTAAACTGGATAGCGCAAACACAACGCAGCCGTCCACCGTGCAATCCTTAGCTGTTAACGGTCTTGTTATATAGCCCACCAGTCCTCCGGAGCCTGCGGTTGATGAGGAACTGTTGAAATTGGCATAGAACACCACCGCCGTCTTATTAACGGTGCAATCGGTTATTGTCAGCGTGTTTCCGCCGTCCATTGCACCCACAATGCCTCCGGTACCGGTTATCTCCTTTGTCGCTTTTGCAGACGGCCTCGCCACGCGTGTTTCCACGGTGGAATCAAATATCCTGAAGCCGGTAATGTTCACATTTCCGGCGGCGACATATCCTACCGCTCCGCCCGTATGCCTTTTACCTTTAATTATGGCATTGCGTATTTCCAACCCTGAGGCATTATTCACCGTCAAATTTCCGCCGCCGTGATAGCCAACCAATCCGCCTGCAATGTCAGGTGAAACGACCGTCAGCCGGTTCAGCGCCATATTCTCCACCGTAACGGCTGCCGACGACTTGCCCAGCAAGCCGCCCACCGCGCGGTAATCGGTTGTGCTTGTCCCCGTGCCCACATACCGATCAGTCGGGATAAGCGTATTATCCGGCTTAATGCGCTGGAGGGACACCTTTCCGCTCAAAGTAATATTGCGGAAGGTCACCGCACCGGAGGTACGCCCAAGCAAACCGTAGGCCTGGATATTATCCGGTTCATCATCGTACAGGTTGGAGGAATTCTTTACTGCGTACTGCAGCATATCCATATTAAGGGTAATGACTTTTTGGCTGTCCGCCCCGAAGCTTACCACTTTATAAACCGGAGAGCTGTTGTACGCACCGCTCATGCCGCGCATTGCGTTGCCGTAAGCGGACAAATCGTAGGAACTTCCCGTTAATTTTACGGTCAGGCTTGTGTTTCTCAGGTCGGTGGAGACGCCGAAATAAGAGGCAAAAATGCCGGTTTTATTGCCGTCATCCCTGTATTTACCGTCTTTAATACCGTCTGTCCAATCGGCCTGTCCGACATTACTGTACTCGCCGCAGCGGGAAAGCGAAGTCTCTCCGTAGCCGTAACCGTTATTCCCTGTAAAAGCACCGGAATTCATGCCGAAGGAAAGGAACAGCAAATCCTTTGCATCGGCAATGGTAAAGGTACCGCCGGAATAGCCGGAGCTGTGGCCGGTAATCTCGCTTTTCTGTGCAACCGTCGGAATGGTGAAATCTCCGCGCTTGATATCATCAAAACCGGAAAGGATCTTGCAGTTATCGTAAGTTTTTCCGTCAATCGCCAGAGCATAGCCGTTCAGAACCCTGCCGACATAGTTGTTGTGGTACAGATTGGCCGCGCTGTTGAATTTGCCGTCCGAAGCAGCAATATCCTTGAGCAGTACGCCGCCGCCCGAGATAAGCCCAACATATCCGCCGCATACCGTATGGCTGGCGCCGGGTGCAACCGCAGTCGCCGTAACAGTTACCTTCTCCAGCAGGTTATCTCCGCCCACAACCCAGGCAATGGCGCCGCCGAAATGCGGAAGAGATGTTGTAAGAGATGTGCTGTTCGGGCCGGAAGTGGCCGCATTCGAGGACACAAACGCATCCGTAGTAAAAGTGATTTGTTTATACTGAATTGTCAGGTCGTAAACAGCACAGCCGTTTGCGACATTTATAAAGCCGTAACCCACCGCCGCAACCGGGCGTTCGGCATCGGAATCCGGCATCAGAACGGTGCCTCCGTTGCCGTGAATAACCCCATGGAAGGGATACGCCGTGGAGCCGAGCCCGGAATACTCTACGGAAAGCGACAGCTCCGTCCCGCTTGACAGCTTATAATACGCCCCCGAAAGATACGCAAGCAGCATCTCCCGCCTCAGCGTTTTCCCCGCATCCGCGGTGCTTACAAGCTGTCCGTCCTTTGCCTGAACTACATAATAATCCGTCAGATTCAGCGTGTCCAGGCTTCCCCATTCGCCCTGCGGGAAATTGATTTGCCAGCCGTCACTGAACGGCACATCGTTGCCGGAGAGCAATTTGCATAAGTTTTCAAGCTGTTTGGCGGAATTTATAATGTATGGATGCCGGTATGTGCCGAAGCCTTCAATAAAATCCGCGCCCTTGCGGTTGACGCTCAGGCTCAGGTTGACCTTGTTTGTCCCGGCGTCGTATCCGATGTAGACATACGGAATGTACTCGGTTTCAAACCGATACAGCTTGGAATCCGATGCCGGAACGCTATCGGGACGCACAAAATAATCCTTGTCAAAATACCGCTGCTGGTCCTCGTTGAGAGTCAGCTCCGCGCCGTAGGTCACCAGATTGATATGTACGCCGTTCAGCCAGTCTTCCGACAGATTAAAGTTGTAAATGAAGGAACCGGAACCTCCGGCATACAGCACATCGTAAAACAGCGTTGCCTTGGTAAACACCGTCTGTCCCTTTTTGCCGTCCAGGACGATGTTGGACAAAGTCACCTTGACATACGCCGAGGGCGTGGAGCCTTCCAGATATCCTCCCCTGCCCATCAGCGAGGACGCCGCGCCGGTTATACCGGTATAATCCTGCTGTGTAATTCCGGAAACCGAGGCAGCAACATAGCTTCCCAGCCTGTTGCAAAGCAGCGGACGGTAATCCGCATCCGATTCCACCGCAATACCGCTAAGGCGGATATTCTTAATGCTAAGCCCGACGTCAAAGCGGTCGGTGCCGTTCTGCACGCCGTGCACGGTACCGCATATCAGCGCCCCGGAACCCAGGTCGCCGCCCAGACAGGTGACCTTCCCCGCAAGTATTACATTGCTTATTTCCGCGGTCGCATTTGCGGTGTCCGCCGTGATATCCGAAATCAGTCCGGCCTGCAGTCCGAAGAACTGTTTTGCCGCGCTTACCGGAGCATTCTTGCCAAAGGTCAGCTTTTTATTGCTGAAATTGACCGTGACTGCTTCTTTCTTGGTCGGATAGAAGCAATAGTCCGTCATGTCAATGTCCGCTTTAACCGACATAATATTATCAATGTCCTTGGTTTTGAAGAATTCCGACGCAGTATCGGACAGCAGCGAATCCCGCGCATAATCGTAAACATGCCAGTAAAGCAAATCCTCCGCATTCATATCGGTCTGCGATGCGTCCGTTTTTGCTTCCAGCCCCGCAATATTAAAGTAGTATCTTGTTTTGGTGTTAGGCCTTGCAGCCATCAGAGCGTACCAGTCGGAATTGCCCGGCAGCTTGCCCAGGTCTCCACCCGTTTCCGCTGTGACAAGCCCTCCGGAGGCGGCGACGCCTACCGAAGTATACTGCGTAATATTCTCTCCCACAAACAGGTCAAAACCGTCGGCGGTCACATTTGCAAAGCCCGAGGGGGTCGATTTAACCGTGACCAGCGCCTTCTTGCCGTCCGAGAGCAGCAGTCCGCGGTTGCTGCCCGTTGCGCTCAGCGTGGTGCCGGAAAGCGTAAACCCGTCCTCCAGCGTCATGCGGCCGTCCAGCTTGTAGAGCAGCCCTCCGATATCCGCCTTGCCCGCCTTGACCTGACCTGCAAACGGGCTGTCAAGCAGCACACGGCATTTTGTGAAAGAATAGCCTAACATTCCGCCGACAGAACCGTTGACCCCGGTTGCCGTTATGCTCACGCCGTTTGCGGTTGTTCCGCGCATATTTACCGCAACATATTTCTGACAGTTGAGAACTCCGATAAAACCGCCCGCATTCAGTATGCTGTGAGTGCCGTCTTTCTGGATGACTGCCGCAATGGTATTACTGCTGAAATCAATGTCCGCTGTGCCGCTGTAATTGATATAGCCGCAAAAGCCTCCCCAATAGCGATTGGTATTGGCATTATTGGTATAATGGTCGGTTATTTTTGCAGCCACCCTGCATCCCGTAACCGAAAGACTGCTCACCGTATCGGCACAGCCCACGGTACCCCCGACATACAGCGCCTCTTTTCTGGCGGCGGCGTCGTTAAGTGTAATTTCGGTTTCAGTGCTGCAATTGCTTAGCGTCAGCGTCCCGGTCGCCTTTCCCGCAAGGGATGCAACATACTGTACGGTATCCGGCACACAAAGCGGAACGGTAACAACCTTGCCCTTTACGGTCAGATTTTTAACCGTCGCATTATTAAGCGATGCAAACAGCCCTAACGAACTGCGCTTGTTGTTTGTGCCTGCCTTGACTCCCGGGAAGTCGCCCAGGATATTCTGTCCCACGGCAAGCGTAATTGTTTTTCCTCCGCCGTCAAATGTCCCGGAATAAGGATTATTCGTTGTGTTGGACGGCGTAAGCTGCTCTATGCCCGTGTTTTCCAGGGAAATGTCGCTTGTCAGCGTAATGTTTTTCCCCAGTAATCCGGTATAGTTGGTATCGTCAATACCGCTCACTCCGGAAACCGCTCCGCTGGTGTGGAATGTTAGCGCCAGCTTGGCAAAATCCTCCGTTCCGCTCAAGGTTATACCCACGCTTGCGTCCAAGGGGGAAGAAAAAGACAGCTCATGCGTGGTTGTGTCAAACTGCAGAACCTGCACATTGTCATTGCGGAAAACCTGTCCGTAATTACCTATATCGTTATTTTCTGCGGCTTTGCCGGTATATGCGCCGCCTTTATCCAGATATATCAACGAACCGTCCTGACTGTTTACCAGGTTGATAACCTTGTCCGAAGTATCGCATACATTGCCGCTGAGGCGTACAACGCTGCCCTGGAGCGTTTGCGCAGCCAGCACGGAGTTTTTTGCTTCGTTTACGGTATAATCTCCGATATCCAGCATGGCTCCCGCCGCAACAATGCCCGCCGCATCGGCCGCATTAGCATATCTGTTGATGGTGTTCTGCACGGAAAGCCCGTCAACCCTGACATATCCGGACATTTTACCGACCAGTCCGCCTACGATGGCGCCGGAGGTGTTATCCACCGTAAGGTTCAGCCCCGTCTGAGCGGTTCCCGCGCCCTTAATCAAAACCGTGTGCCGGCGCTGGGAGGACAATTCCCCTATTACGCCTCCGCAGACGCCGTTTGTAATGTTTTCAAAGGTAAGGCTTGGCGCCTGGCTGCCTAAGCTAAACGACTCCTCACAAGACCCGTCCGCCTCAATCTGCAAATACCCGATAAAACCGCCCGTTTTGTCGCCGGCCATTCCGCTTCCGGAAAAAGCCGAACTAATCACCCTGACGCTGCTCCAATCAGCGCCGGAAGATTTCAGATAGCCCTGAAACCCTCCGATATAGCAGTCATTCGCAGCGGAAAAGCTGTTTCCCTCAAGCACCAGAGCTCCGCTTGCGATATTCAGACCGGTCCCCGCGTTGTCCGTGCTTCCTACGGCCCCGCCTATTCTTCCTGCTGACGCATCGCTCTTTTTCTCAAATGTGCAGTTCCTGACCGCCGAATCCTGTATTGTGACCGAGCCGAAGCAAGTCCCGCAAATACCCCCGGCACGCAAGCCCGTAAACCGGGATGCTTCCAAAGCGAAGCCCGCTTCAAAAGTTACGGACGCAGCCGGATTCTCGACTGCACCTACCAGACCTGCAGAGCCCGTGGCGTCTGCCGATCCCTGAAAAGTGACAGGCGTATCTGCGGTCGCGCTGCCCCCTTTCCGGAAAATGACGGTTCCGTAATTCGAGCCGACCAGCATACCCGCGTTTTTCTGATAGCCCTCCGCCGTTGCCTCGCATTTGAAAACATCCGGCAGTCCTACGGTCGCCTGTACGCCCTCCGTCACCAGGCCGAACACACCGGCGGCGTCGTTGCCGCTGCTCTGAACCGTATACATTCCGTCGGTAAGGCTTGCCGACAGATCCACGGAAAAAGCTGACGCGGCCACCGTTTTTTTCACCGTTCCTGCAAGCAATGCCGTCTGGTTGCTGCCCGTTACAAGGGCTCCGCTGCTGCCGGTGCCGCTTGCGGCTCCGAAACGGAATCCGCTTATATCCAGTTCGCCGTTTTCCGCAGTCACCGTGAGCGTACTGCAAAGCGGGAAGGTGTCCTGACTGTTGTTTTGGTTTGACGGCGAGGAATACAACCGGTAACTGCCCGCCGAAACTATGGAGGCTTCGTTGGACAGATTGTTAAATAAACACCGCCAGCTGTCCTTGCCTATCGCAACCGGGGTATCGGCGGCGCCGCTGATTAAAAGCTGCCCTTTGAAGGGATATGCGTCGCAGCCGATTCCGAAAAAGCTGCCCGCCGAAATCGGCTTTTGCGGCGTGCCGTTATCGTATTTAACGTCAAGCTCTATAAGTTTGCCGTGAGAAATCTCAAAAGTGAAGCCTGCAAGGGAATCATTCTGCGAAATCCTGGCAAGCGTCACCAGGCCGTTATATTGCTCGTCAAAGGTAAGCAGGAAGCGGTTAGCATCCTTTTTCTGGATTCCTTCAAATGTTCCGCCCGGCGCAAGACCGGTCAGGTTTTCTATTTCATATCCGGTGCCGTAGTCAGCAGGTACGGCCAGCTCCGCTTTGGCCGGAATGGAGAAGACCGCGAGCAAAGCCATCGTAAGCACCGCCGCGAGCGCCAGAACGCAAACAGCCGTCATAGCGCGGTGCTGT
Organism: Bacillota bacterium; assembly: GCA_029007865.1. Taxonomy (GTDB): domain Bacteria; phylum Bacillota; class Clostridia; order Christensenellales; family QALW01; genus UMGS1338. The sequence continues at coordinate 5,577 of JAQXIQ010000046.1, read as the reverse complement.
TTCACCGTGCTTTTTATTGCTTTTCGGCTGTTTTTTGCACGTTTTTTTTGCTCGTGTTTCATAGACTTCTCCTTTTAGCTTTTCTGAATATGCTCTACGGTAACCTGCTCGTTGATCAGTTCCCAGCCTGGGTCTCCTGTTTGCCACATATCATTTTCCGCATTGCGGAAAAATACAAAGCTGTCCGTGTGATTGGATTGAATATCCCACACTATTTGGCTGTCAAACTCGCCTTCGGCTATTTCCGTAATCTCCAGCGAATCGGAATAAACGCCGTTCATCTTTATCAGCTGCAGCGCTTTTGAATTCCATTTTATAACCAGGCTGTCCCCCTCCGGAGCATTGCCCGCCGTACTTACCTGATAAGTAAAGGCCGCATACTGTTCCGGCTCTCCTATACTGCTGTCAAATCCGTAGTTTACCGCAAACTCTTCCGTACCGGACGGCCGGATAACCGCGCCCAGGAAAGTGCCTGTCATCCGTTCCGGAGCGCTGGGCACGGCCACAATATGCACCCCCGGCCAGCCTGTAACATCTTCATTCTCCGAAAAACCGAAATCCAGTCTCAGGTTGACGGTGGAGCGTCTCCCGCCCGGCAGCATCAGATTGCGGAAAACCGGTTCCGTATGCCCGGTTTTATCTATAAGTACCGGATTTCCGGCATTATCGTACAGAGTATAAGTCTTTCCCTGCGGCAGCTCGCCGTCCAGCCATGCGTAAACATCAACCGTAATGTCAAAAGAGTTGAAGTCGCCGCTGGAGACATCGTGATTGTATATTATTATCTCGCGGGGATTGCCGGACGAACCGACCTCTCTTTTTGTCCCGTCCAGGGAATCGATATTATATAGCACATTCGCCGAAAAACAGTCCCTCTTGTTGACAAAGACATCCTTGAACACGCCTTTGGCAAAGTAAGCCGCAAATACGGTGACAGACAATGCCAGCACTGCACAGCCGACAAAAACAATCATTAACGGCGCGTTTGCTTTCTTTTTCATTGTCTTCCCTCCCGTTTTTCGTTATGCTTTAAGCGTTGCCCTTTCGCGTTCCCTTGGATACGATATATACAATATCGGCCTCTTTGACATTTTCCGTCCGTATATCGTAACCCTCGGGCCAGGTAATATGCAGAATAAAGAATCGGTACTGCCGCCGGTCGTTCAGCTTATCAAAAAGCCCGGTGCCTGCTGCCGGCGCCTCGGAAAAATGAATATTGCGGTACGCTTTATAAATGCCGTTATTCAGGTTTCCTCCGGGTGCCGGACGGACTTTGTTTTCCCAGTTTCCGTATGTCTTAACGCAGTCATAACCGTCGGTATCATCCCCCGCCGCCGCTGTCCTGTAATTGAAATAGCAGGCGGTGCTGCTTCCGCTTTCGGATGTAATCTCCCGCTCCAGGTACAGCGCCCCTTCGCCCTGCGGAGCGGTATCCGTCACGGAATAGACCGGGTAGAGGCTTATCTCCATCCCCAGGTTTTCCGTATAAATCAATCCCAGGAAAAAGTTATTCACCGAGTCCGGCACGGCCGGTGAAACACAGAACACCGTCCTGTATTCTTCCCCCACCCGCAAGCCGTCCAGGTTAAAAGAAGTCACTTCCTGCAGGTTGTCATCCTTGATATAGATGATAGGAGGCATATTTATCCCCAGTTCCTCCGTGCGGCTCAACCGGCCCGTAAGCGCATACCATGCGACAACGGTCAGAGATACGGTCAGCAATATGCAGACAACAAGCAGAAATGCGCTTTTTTTGCCCCTCGGTCTCTCCTTGGCTTTTACATTTGCTTTCTCCCTCACTTTTTAAGCACCTCCACCCGATAGTAGATGTACTTCAGCGTCACGCCTATAAGGGTATCTGCCATATTGTAAGCCTCGGCCGACACGGAGCCCCCCAGAAACATTTTGTCGCGGTTTTCCTCCTGACTGTAATATGCCGCTATCTCCAGGCGGGTGTTTTCCTCAATCAGATTGCCGCCTGACGCAAAAATCTTATCGTATGTAGCTACCCAGACCCAATATACCGTTACCTTGCAGGGTTCTTTTGCGTCTGCCTGCAGCTCCACCCAATCGTCCGGCTTAATCCATCCGGAATAGATGTCATTTTCCTTATCGGTAAAAAACAGCAGATGGGACCGGAGATATGCAAGCGCCGACTCTCTGTCCGCTTGTCCGGTCTCTCTGTAAAAGCCTTTCTCAAATTCCCCGTCAATTCTGAACTGATTATTATCCACGGCAACCCTGTATACAAAATTATATAAACCCTCATCGTCGGATTTGTCTTTTACGTAAAAAGTAAAGCTGCCGCAAACGCCCGGCATAAAATCGGTGACATTCCCGTCAAGCTTCAGCGTTTGCATCTCCGAGCTCAGGACTTCCACGCCTATATCCTCGCCGCCGGCTTCGGCACGGATTTCCAGCTCTTCGGCATCCTTTGTAATTATGCCCATCCCCTCGCTCGCCGCATCGTGTCCCATGCTGAACCATCCGAAAACCCATCCGTTGGAAACCAGAGCAAATATCAGCAATGCGGCGGAGAATATGACCCCGATAGCCGACTTAATCACAACTCGCCGCTGCATGCAATTCCTCCTTTTCCTCCGGCATATTGTCATCCGCCTTAACGGCTGCGGAATATATACTATATCATCTTATTTTATCATTTTACCGCTGTGTTTGTCAATAAAAATGCCTGTACAGATGCCGGTAATATCCGCAAAATACAGCTATATACGCCTTGTTTGAATCAAATAAACCGCCGCTTTTATTCCCTCTATAACCGCAGTCCGAAACCTCCCGAATTTCGGTTTTCCGGCAGAAATCCGGTTGTTTTGTGCGGAATACGGTTCCCCCTCCGGAGACACATCCGTCCCGTATCCCGCGCTTAAAAATACCTTCCGCATTTCTCCTTACCCTAATCCTTCAACGACCCGTTGTGCTCCTGCAAATATCTCCGCCTCCCCCGCTCCCATTTTTCTGCATAAAAAAAGCACCCTGCATTTCTGCAAAGTGCAAAGTATTCATACGCGCAACAAATATCCGTTTTCCCATAAAAAGTCATTTTCTTGGCTCGTAAGCAGCGAAAACGGATTTACCCAGTTATCATCTTCTCCGTCAAAATCGCGCGCTTTGAATTTAGACGGAATAAAACCTAGTTTATCGCATATTCGTTTATATTCTTTTTCTTTATCCTCTTTATCCATTATAGCACCTCCATTTTAATTCCGGAATCTTCAAACATCCTTTCCGGTTCGGCATTGCAACCTTTTTTGTCAATTTGTCAAGTGTGAATGAAACGATCCCCCCGCGCGTGCGGGGATAAGTGCAAGCTCGACCCAGGAGACGCGGAGATTGCAGGATCACCCCCGCGCGTGCGGGGATAAGCTTATGAGTATACAAAGGACAAGCTGTTTTATGGGATCACCCCCGCGCGTGCGGGGATAAGTTAAGCCCGTTTGCCGCAAGCAGCGGTAAGGTAGGATCACCCCCGCGCGTGCGGGGATAAGTTCACCCTTCATAATGAATATTTATGCAAAAATCATTTATTGCTTTTGGGTTAATTTCGTAATACTTTTGTAACAATTTGTAACAATTAGATTTTATTCAGTTCATCTAAAAATCTACTTACTGCCGGGAGTAAATTTGAAAAATCTCCTTTGGAAGAATAGCTTACCTGAGAAGCAGTAGTGTCTGTGGTAATATAGCAGGAATAAGTGTAAGCAGTTGTGTCTATGTAAAATTGAGCTTTGTAGCTATTTTCTTCTTCCTCTAAATTCTTCTCAAAAGCTATCCCGTTTGGCTTGGTATACTCTAAGAAATCTGCGTCGTAAAAAAATTTCTTAATTTCTTCTAGCTGTTCTTTCTTGTTAGTATAATCAGCCTGAATATCTTCTAATGATTCTACTAGTTTGAATTTCATAGCAAGTCCTCCTTAGAAAATCCTGAAAACGGTGTGTCTTGTATGAAACATAGAAGGTCTTGCTTGAATTACCTCATATACTTCTTTCAAAGCAAAAGGCTTCATATTACCACCTTTTTTAGGTTTACTAGCAGGACCGCTTTTCTTTCTGGAAAATATTTCTTCAGCATCCTTAATGTGTAGAGGATTTTCACCTGATAGATTATAAGTTCTAACTATTTGACCTATGGAATAAGTTTCAAAAGGAGTAGTGCATATCTCATTACACCCCTTATCATCTTTATAGATAATACTGCTTTGATTATATTTTTGACCCAGCTCAAAAGCCTTATCTCTAGAAATATTAGGGATTAGTAAAGCTTCTTCGTCAAAAGCTTCTCCGTTTTCCACCCACCGAGAAATAAATTGTATAAATCCTAAGTTAAGATTTCTTACATTACTTTTCAGTTGAGACATTCTTTTCTGATTAGTATCACCTGCGGGCAATTCTTCTACTGGGCGGTAAGGACTTATGATTGCCCATTCAGTACCGTTTGCTATATGGTGATAAATCCTTGAATTGGTACTTTCTTTGAAGTATTTATTGCAGCAATCAATGTTTTCCACTAATGTGAATTTCACGATAAAGCTCCTCATAAAATTTAAGTTTACATTTAATTTAGCAACTTTAGACTATTCTTTTTATGATTGTTAGTTATAGTTTAATTTAGACGCTGACCCAATCTCCAACACTGTTCAATAACTTTTAGTACTTTAGGTATTCTGTTAATGTCTCTCATTTAGGATCACCCCCGCGCGTGCGGGGAAAACCGATTCTCCCGGTGTCCCATCGGAACAGATCTCCCCTCCCACCTAAACCGTTATGACACTTTTCTGCATGAAAAAGCACCCAGCATTGCTCAAAGCGCTTTATCGCTGTAAATTGTCCTATGTTTCCGGCCATTCAGTGAGCTTTTCGCTTTCCTCTTTTAGTTTTTCAAGCTGTTCCTCACGTTCTTCCGGGGTAATATCTTCTCGCAATACTGCATCGAAATAATATAGTGATTTAACTTTATTATTTTTCTCCATGTTACGCCATACTCCACAATAAGTTCGTTCAGTGCGTTTTTGTATGTTTTTTCAAATTCCATTATATGGTTGAGATATACGCCTGTCAACTCAACATTTTGATCAAACGTAACAAAATACAACGGTTTTCGCCGCATTCAGGTTTTTTTTACTCACACGCTATGATAAGTCCGGATTTATCAGCATATATCCGGCAGCGGCAAAGCCGCTTCCGATCGGCGCACAAGCTCACCCCCGCATTTACTAGAAAAACCGTATCTCTCTTGCCCTGCTTAATAGCTCATGCATAGACATCCCCCGCGTGTGCGGGGGAAAAGCCTGCAACGGCAATCATGGTCACGCGAGATTGACCACATCCCCCGCGTGTGCGGGGATAAGTCCACCGTTTATTTCTCCGTTCATACGCATATCAAATCACCCCCGCGCGTGCGGGGATAAGCTCACCCCAGCAAAAGCTATATACGATCCGGGGGGATCACCCCCGCGCGTGCGGGGATAAGCTTATAACGTCCTTTGAAGAGCTGGAAAAATTTTGATCACCCCCGCGCGTGCGGGGATAAGCTTCCGAAGACTCCACAGTCTCTTATCAG
>JAQXIQ010000045.1 GCA_029007865.1 Bacillota bacterium | reverse complement strand
GGCAGCTGCTGCCGGAAATTATCCCATAGATACAGCTGCGGCTCTTTTATCTCCTCCCCGCTCTTTTCATGAAGCAAAGTACGCACATCTTTTACCATGCGCTCTAACAAGTTTGCTTTAGTTATGGCATCGCGCGTCCTTCTGCGCATTACAGCAGGAAGATCCGGAGGATTCTCCGCCGCCACTTCAAAGGCCAATGGAATAACTATTTCCGCTTTGTAAAGGTCGGCAATATCATATACAAAAGAGTTTTCATGACCGACATGGACAAAACCCAGTCCCGGCGAACAGCCCAGCGCGAATATTACCGCGTGAGCCAGCCCGTAAAGACAGACGTTCCCCGTTGTAAGCGCCTGATTGACCGGAGTCCCGCTCTGAAAATTCTCGGGATCATAATCCCTGCCTTCCCATGGGATTCCGTTCTTTTCGGCAGCCATGCGGTAGGCTCTGCGGACGCGCGCCCCCTCCCGCCCGCGCAGCTGCTGCATGGTCAGGCCGGAAACATCCTCTCCGGGAAAGCGCATGGCGTACATGGCGCGGACAACCTCCAGATGTCCCCTTTGGTTGGTGACAAGCTCCGCCTGCTTCATCAGCAGAGAAGCCCGGTGCGTAAGAGGTCTGCCGCCGGCATAGTAGCGCACTCCCTGCTCTCCCACCCAGACCGTGACAACCCCCATATCGCCTATCAGCTCCATGGCCCTGTGCGTTATATCTGTGCCCGGCCCCAGCAGCAGCACCGATATGGCCGCCGCCGGAATAAATACCGATCCTTTTTCGTCGCGCACCAATATGGCGCTGTCCTCACGGCTGAGCTTACAGCGCTCCAGATACAGAAAGGTCATGCGGTCCGCTATCTGCGGAAGGGTTTGCAGCTCCGGGCTGAACATGCCCCCGTTTCCGCTCACGGCTCTCTTCCCGTCACTGTCAGCAGGCCGCACCCGTAGGCCTTTTCCCTGCCTATACCGTTCTGCAGCGCCAAGCGGAACAGTTTCTCATCCGTTACGGTGAGGAGCCCCTCGAATGTAGTCTGACGGAACGTAACATTCCTGCCGTCTCTGCCCTTATTGAAAGATACCCATTGATTGCCCACTGCGGAAAACTCATCCGGAGAAAGCGCAAAACCGTTTTTGGCGGCACGGTCGGCAAGCCATTTTTCCTGCCATGCGGCAGTAACATGAGCCATCACCTTTCCGCGGTCCTCCTGCCCTGTCTTTTTAGCGATAACCGGACTGGCAGTAAGGCGGAAGCGGCGGCGGTCTCCCGTACGGATGCCCTCTAAGAACGGCGCATAATCCCGCGTCTCCCAGCCGTTTTCCGTACCGAACTGCCGCACCGCATCACCAAGGTCGGGCTTTTCGGCGCTGAGCAAAAGCAAGTATGTCCTGCCTGCCAGCTTATCTATGCGCCACAGTTTTCTTTCGCGCTCCGCAAACGCCGCTTCCACGGCACCGTGAAACAGGCTGGGCTTGGTAAAGGCCATAACCGTTCTGCGCTTCGAGGTGTCAAGTTCCATTCTGGTCAGATACATATAATTCCTCCAGTTCCGCAAACGGGTCGTGCTCCGCCTGCACATTTTCCGCAAGCTCCGCGAACGGGTCATGCTCTGTCTGCACATTTTCCGCAAGCTCCGCGAACGGGTCATGCTCCGCCTGCACATTTTCGGACAGCTCCGCGAACGTGTCGTGCTCCGCCTGCTGATTGCCGGGAAGTATTTTCTCCCGATACCTGCGATATCCGAACTCCCGCCTGTACGGACTGAAAGACAGCGGGACATCTTTAATAACGGCCGCGCCGGGCGCATCCGAAGCTGCATCGGTTACAATGCGCAAATCATCCTCGGACGGCACCAGTCTCGGCTCCTCCTCAAGCGCGGAGGCCAGATCCTTACTGCGCACGCCCAGCACAACAGGCAATGTCGGCGGACAGCTGCGTCGCCCCAGAAACAGCGGATAAACCGGATGCGTAAGCGATAGGCAGAGGCGCTGCAAAGCCTCGTCATCATCGGACTCCAGACCGCAGAGAAATACCGCGTCGCAAAGATAATAACGGTGGGTCACATAAGAAGCCTTTTCTGCGTGAACCATGTGAAAATCGTGGAGCAGTGTCCCCTCCCTGTCTACGCGCACTCCGAATTTAAGCCGCGCCAGCTCTTTAAGCGCATCCGCGTCATCCCTGCGCACTCCTGCGGCCGCCGCCAGCATCCCCAGCACCCCGCTCTTGGTAGGCTCGCGCCGGGTCATGCGCGTGTCGAATTTGGAGCCGCAGCCCCACGACTGCATGGGAGCGGCCAGGCGCAAAAGCAGCGTACTCATGCTTCCTCCTCTGCGCAGGCGTCCGCCGTATACCTTTCCAGGCCCGTCAGCATCTCTTTAAGAGGCATCGCTTCGGCATATCCGGCAAGTATTCCGGCATCCCCGCAGCCAAACGCGGCCTGCGGCCTGTCCGCAAAGGTGTCATACATTCTTGACGCATAGCAAAGCAGAGCCTTGCAGGAGTCCGAAGCAAAGCCCTCGCCGCCGTTTTTAACGGCGTTTTCAAAGGCGCCGGACAGATTTACCGGTTGATCACCGCGCACCGTAATATACACCATATCCGGCAGTGTGCGGTTTGCAAAGGTATTCTGCTTTCCGGTGGGCATGGAACGGATAAAGGCTTCCGCAAATCCGCGCACCGCCTTAGGTGCGTCCGCACCCAGATGCTTTGCCAGCTCGGTAACATTTACCGCGGCATACCTGTAGAGCGTGGCGGAATTAAACTCCACGGTTCCCAGATGCCCTGCGCCGGACTGGTCTTCGGACTGTAGGTCATCCACCGCAGTAAAATAGTCATACTCGGTATGTACCGTGTGCGTGGAAATGGCATGCGCCACCTGAGCAGCGGCGTCGTAATTCAGATTGGGGTCGTCCGCAGCCATTCGTCCGAACAGTACGATATCCAGGGAAGGATTTTCTTTTAATGCCCTTTGATATGCCTTCTTATCCTTTTCTCCGCTCAGGGCAAGCTCGGCAAGAGCTTTTGCCTGGGCACGGCTGATAAAGAACAGCGCCGCGTTTTCTCCGGTCTTATCGTCTATTTTTATCCCGCTGATTTTCAGCGTCTCCGCCGCGCGCTTTTTGGCCGTCTGTTCGTCAAGTGCCGTATCGATCCCGAGCATCTCCCGGGCAATCATATCAGCGACGTGCTTGGTGCGGCTGCCCAGCTCCTCGGCGGCGAAAATGTCCTTGAAATACTCCCTCATGGCATGCTTCCACGCCTGAGAGGATATCCTCGCCCTCTCTGTTCCTCCGTACCGGGCGGTTTTCGGGCTTCCGGTATCGTCGCGGTTAACACAGGAGGGCGGAACGGTCTGAATTGCATGAATGTCGATAAATAAGTTTTTCATAATCATCATTTTCCTTTCTAACATGTTTAAGCTTCGCTTTTATTACTGTTACGAATTCGGCAGAAGTCCTCTCCCCAGCGCAGTCTTATGCTGTCCACTGTATCGGGGTTCTGGAAAAAATACAAATCCGCCGCCAGTCTGACATAGTCCATGGGGATATTCTCGGCTCTAAGAAGGGTTACCAGCCCGCGCAGATGATGCGCAAGCTCCTGCATGTCCGAAGCGGTGGCCGCCGCGTAAAAACGGCGTGCGACGCGTTCCCGGTCCTCGCTCTCGTTTTTGATAAGTCTGTTGGCTGCGGCTCCCAGAGAAATATTCTGCGCGTGCATGGGCTCGCTCCTTCTGTCCTTACCCTGCTGATGCAGCGCAAAGAGCGTAAGCGCGGTATATACCGCCCATTCCTCACGGCTTATCGCCGTCCCGCTTCCCATAAGCTCCTCCGGCATTCCCAAAAGGAATTCTCCCCACAGCTCGGGCAGCTCCCCCGGCGTATGTCCTATCCCCCGGCGCAGACGGGCAAGAGAAGCGCGCGCGGCGCTGTCCGACGGCTCCGACAGAATACTGCGTATTCTTGCAGATGTAAAACCGATAATTGATTCTTTTGTGCTCATTTTTTCACCTCCCAAAGTGTTCTCATCCTGTACTTAAAGTCACGCACGGCCAAGGATACGGAATAGTATTTCCTTTCCGAATTCTTGCCCTCCTTAACGGCTTTGCCTACAAAAGCCGAAGGGCCTGCATCCTTTGCCATTCTTTGTGCCAGACCGTACGCAATGCTTTCAGCTTCCTTCCTCCAAAGTAGCACTTTTGCGTCCAGCTCATCGTCGTCATCGTATGCGTCCAGCCTGACCAGCCACTTCCTGAACGGCACGTCTATCAGATAGTAAAACTGCTCTTTTGCCGCCGCAACCGGAGCACTTTTTTTCTCGGTATCTCCGCCCGAGGCCAGAAAAATGTCTTTGGCCAGTTCGCCCACATAATAGGCAATTCTGTCGCATCCGGCAATCTCATTGATGACCCTTGCGCGGCATCTTTCCCCCATTTCAGAGAGCAGATTGAGCTGTACGGACATTTCATCCGAGAATATATCAGCGGCAAAGAAGTCCTTGTCTCCGTATTGAACAGATGCAATGCCAAGACGGAGAAGCTCGTGTTTCGGTAGTATATCGTCCCTCTGCAAATGCACATTCCAGCGTATTACTCCCGGCTGCACCGAACTTTCGGCATCCGAATACAACGCAATATCCCGCCACATCTGCCGTGTTTTATCATGCCGTTTCGGTTGATAACCCATAACATTGTTCTTTTTATCTTTTATAGGCCCCCACACGGTCATCTGCTCGGAAAACGCATTTTCCTTTTCAAAGAAATCTCCCCCCAGCAAGTGATATCCGGTTACATATCCGTTTTCGGCGTGCAGTATCAGACGCCTTGATTGCAGTGTCAGCAATGCCGCCTGATCATGTGGCATAGGTATCTGCGTTCTTTCGGCGCTTCTGGGTTTTTCCAGTTCCCATGCAGGTATGCTGCTTGTCCACAGCTCGCCCTTGCCGTCCAGAAGAACAAAGTTGCGCATAAGGGTTTCAAACAGCGTATCTCCGACTACGGATATATATCCGATTCTGCCCAACCACCCCGCTCCGACGGACGGCAGCTTTCCGTCGCTGTTTTCCTTTCCTGCTTTTGACGGCTTGGCCGATGTGTCGTCAAAACCATTCACATACAAAAGCCATCTGGCAGCCTCCGGATATGTAAGACGGCTCCTTTGTTTTCCGGTGCGCTCCGGAAACAGCCTTAACTTGTTGCTGCTTTCCGAAAGAGAACCGTTCAGTTTTGAAGCATCATATGCCGTGCCGTTTTTCGCCGCCGGAATCTGCCAGAACGGCCTTGTGGGGTGAAACAGCCAGAAATTATCCGTCTGGCTCTCCAGATACTCCGTAATGGGCCCGGCAGGAAAACGGCGGTTTTCCCACAGGCTTTCCCAACGCTCGATCGCATCGTCGGCATTCCGGAGCGCGCTTTCCCTGCCGCCGGCATCCTTGCGCCCGAATACCGCATGCAGCACCGCCAGAAGCAGCCGCAGCACCGCGGCGTTCTGCGTGGGCAGTTCCCCCGCCAGCGCTCTGTATGTGTGCGCGTTAAGCAGTGCATCGGTAAGGGAAACCTCTTTTACCGAGCAGTCATCCTTCATCACGAGTATCCACGGCTCCGTAAGCAGATTGAATTCCTTTTCATTCATTGGCATCACCTATCCTTTCATATCTCAGTCCCGAGTCGGCGCTGTACCGCAGGCGGTACCCGCACAGCTCGCGTTCACCGTTTTTGTCAAACACCAGCACCAGCTCCCCTTTAAGCCACGGCGAGCTCTGCCATGCCGCAAGCCGCTCCGTATTTTCCCGCTCAAGCACCCCAATGGTGTCTTCCAGCTGCGTGCCGCAGCAGAATACAAACGGCAGTCTCAGCCGCTGCATGGCGATTCTTCTGCTCTCCTGCTCCGAAGGCACCGAATCCGCGCGAAACGCCTCATTCTCCGCACCCGACAGGTATGTAAGCCGACCCTCGTCCGCCATGCGCATCGCAAGCACATCTACGGAAGGCAATCCATCGCGCACGGCCGCTTCCGCACGCTTGTCGCTGTCCGCCGAAACATCCAGCATACCCACAATACTGTTGCGCCTTTCCCGTTTTGAATACTTGGGCGGAGGCAGCACCCAGTTTTCGGCTTTGCTCTCCTTTATGCCCAGCTTATCTCTGTATTTCCCCCATTCGGGGTCGGTTTCGTCCGGTTCGTAAACAAGATTGACCAGCCGCGGTATGTCCTCCGGAAGCCGGACGGTTCCGGGCAGATACCGTCTTGTGCGCTCCAGTATATACCGGTCATAAATCCTTGCCGCACCCTGCTCCGGCTCTCCGCAGGCGCAAAGCACCGAACATACGGGCTTTGCCAGCGCCCCGGGACGGGGTCTTTCGTGACGGTGCAGCCTGCCGATACGCTGCAGCAGAAGGTCCATGGGGCACAGATCGGTTATAAGATAGTCAAAGTCGATGTCCAGCGACTGCTCAAGCACCTGAGTGCCCACAATAATCACATTTTCTCTGTCCTGCCGTGACGATTTTTTGCCTATCATGGCCATCAGCTCTTTTTCGCGCCGTATTCTCTCCTCCGCCGTAAACTGCGCGTGATACACATATACTTTTTTATCCGGGAAGCGCTGCTGCAGCCGTCTGCTTATATCCTGCGCGCGTTTTACCGTGTTTACGATAATGCCTGCGCAGCCACCGTCCGTCAGGCGCTCGTTCAGGTCATCCTCCAGCCCGTCCTCCGACAGGCATATAGCTTTTACCTGTTTTGCGGCGGCCGTATCCTACGCTGCCCGGGCAAGCACTTTGTCGCCCTCCGTCCATGTTATCATAGGATAACCCGTGTCCTGCGGGAATGTAATTATCTCAAATTCATCCGTTCCGGTTCTGCGCCCGTTTATATATTCTCGGAGCATCTCTTCCTTTCTTTCGCGCGGCAATGTTGCAGACAGCAATATTACCGGCACGCGGTACGCTCCCAGCCATCTGAGCATCCTTAAAAGAAAACGGCTCATATATGCGTCATAGGCATGACATTCGTCAATGATAACCGTTTTGCCGCAAAGCCCCAGATGCCTGAGCATCACATGCTTTTGCGAAAGCGCGGCCATGAGAGCCGAGTCCACCGTGCCCACCACAAAATCCGCAAGCAGCGCCTGCTTCCTGCCGGCAAACCAGCTGTGGGCCTCCAGCCCGCCGTTCCCTTCACAGTCCGTGTTTTTTCCGCTTGGAAAATATGCCCGATAATCGGTATTCAGCTCCGCCATACCGTGCACCAGGCGTATGGTATGAGTGCTGTTCTGAGATATCTTTTCCGCCCAGCCCGCAACGCGTGAAAAAATGCCGTTGGAGGTGGCCTGCGTCGGCAGTCCGAAAAACACTCCGCCGCAGCCGGCGCTTTTACTGAGTATCTCGGCCGCGGCCATGGCCGCCTCGGTCTTGCCAGTACCCATCTGCGCTTCCACTATCATCAGTCCGCCCTCCGGCATGGAGCGCGCAGCCTCCGCAGTCAGCCTTTGCATGGAATTGGGTGAAAACCCGAACCGCAGGGCATAAAAGCTTTCGCTTCCGTGCCACTCATAGTCGGCGTTCCATACGCCGGGCAAGGAAAGGGCGGCAAAGGCCCGCGCCCCGCGCACGGGGCAGTCATCCGGCTTCCCCTCTTCGTCCTCCGACAGCAGAGGAAAATATGCGGTATTGCTTGCAATCCAGTCCGCCTGTATCAGCATTCCGCAAAGCAGCATCTGCGCGCAATTGGACAGCACAGGGAGCTCTTCAATGGCAGCATATCCGGCTCTGGCAAGGGCATTGTCCAGCACGGCGCGCTGCATCCCCCGCCACAAATCTCTCTGCTTTGCGTAAAAATTCTTCGGATATACGGCAAGCGGCTCTGCCATGTCGTCTTTTTCCGAAACAGGCTTGCCGTGATGTGCGCCCACCACCGCGCATACGCCGTATCTGCAGCCGAAGTCTTTCAGTATTTCCTGCCCCGCCCCGGCATGACGCGGAGTATCATAAATAAAAGCCGAAATATCCGGGATATCCAGCCCCGCTCCGCCCAACACATCCCGGCGCTGCGGAATGGCCTGCAGGATTCTTGCCTCAAAAAGCGGTGTGCATTTGCCTATATCATGCACCATGGCAAGAAAAACGCAGATTTTTCCGAACTCTTCCCTTGTCATTCCGCAGGCATGTATAACGGAATCCGCCGTTCTGCAGTTGCAGAGATACTCCGCCGCATGCGCCGTATCCTCAAGATGCATCCAAAGCGGCAGATGTGCGCCGCCGTCCCCGGACTTGCCCGGCAGCAGGCGGTAAATCCGATCCTCAGTCATTTCTTCTGCTCCGTTTTCTCGTACTGCTGAAAAAGCGTGCGTGTTCTTTTGCGGGATTCCTCCCTGACCGATGCCGGCGCAATTACCGTCATGTCGCTTCCGAACTGGTACAGCCACCCCCAAAAAGTCTGACTGACCTGTACCGGAGCCGTAACGGCACAGAAGCTCTCATCAATGCGCCGCACCTTGGCGTCTTCGCCGAACCTGTCAAAAACCGGGCCCAGCAGCTCCCGCCGGAAACGCAGCGTAACATTTGTTACTTCCCCGTTAAACATTTTGAAGGCGGACGCCATATACTCAGGCACCCGTTCGCGCATGTTCCTCGTCTCCTCCGACACCGTTTCCTCCGCTATCTCTACGCGCTCCATTCTGTCCACCCTGTAATTTGCGGTACCCTCGTGTTTGGTATTGTAGGTTATTAAATAGTAATAATCCTCGTGCAAAACCAGCGCGACCGGCTCCACCGTATAAAGCCCGCCGTTTTTTCGCAGCACCCTTTCGCCGTTTTCATCCAGGTCAAAATACCGGAAGGTCAACTGCCTGTTTTTCCGTATAGCCGTATTGATGGCGTCTACGGAATAAAAAATCGTCTCATTCAGGTGCTTACGGTTATTGTAAATGCAGATATCCGACTGCAGCTCCGCGGCCTGGCTTATACTGCCCAGAGCGGCAATTTTATCAATAAGCGCCCGGGTCTTTTTAGGCGTAATAAAACCCGCTGCCTGTACTGCGTCCATCAGTATCCTGAGCTCCGGCACGCTGAAATTCCTGTCCGCAATGTAATAGGCGCACTCATGCCCCACAAGCTCGCTCATAATCTCATACCCGCGGGAATTCAGCAGCCTTATATCCTTGTGCAGCGTGCGCGGGTCGCAGGTTATCCCCATGGAAACAAGTCTTGCGCATATATCTCTTGTTCTGAGCATATGTGTTTCGTCGGTTTCATGCCGCAGTATTTCCACAAGCTTGAGCAGCTTTATCTTTTGACAGTTTTCCTTCATTTTTTGCTCCGAAAGTAATTATTTCCACAATATTATATCATGTTCATATACTGCTTTCAAGCCAAAAGCGTAACAATTTTATCACATTTACCATTGCACTGTGTTTTTACTGCGCAGCCCCGTAATAATTGACAAACACGGCTTTTTATTGTATATTAAATATTCACGGAAATCCCTGCAATAACCGCAGGTTATGCGCATATTCCGTGTTTGCGGCATTTTTGCCGTGAGATATCAAGCACGATCCGAGGCAGCAGCATGGACAGCGAACTTATTAAGCGCATCAACGAACTGGCGCGCCTGAAAAAAGAAAAGGGGCTTACGCCGCAGCAGCAGCTGGAACAGGACAGGCTGCGCAAGCTTTATTTAGCCGGCATACGCGCTCAGGTACAGGCTCAACTGGACGGCATCAGCATAAAAGAGCCCGACGGCACCGTTCACCCGCTTACGCCCGCCTCAAAGCAAGGCGGAACATCCAAGCCCTTCAGCTGATTTCCGCCGCCGGAATGTCCAAGCATAAATTTTTTTGTGGGAAAGGAACTCTTTGCACAGCAAAGACACGGTAACCGTAATGAAGCTGGGAGTAGTAGGACTGCCCAATGTAGGCAAAAGCACACTTTTTAACGCAATAACACACGCCGGTGCGGAAGCGGCAAACTACCCGTTCTGCACCATTGAACCCAATGTCGGCGTAGTAGCCGTACCGGACAGCCGTCTTGACGAGCTGGCAAAGATGTACAATCCGGAAAAATATACCCCCGCGGTAATAGAATTTGTGGATATCGCCGGTCTGGTAAAGGGCGCCAGCAAGGGCGAAGGTCTGGGCAATAAGTTTTTGTCCCACATTCGCGAGGTGGACGCCATAGTGCACGTCGTGCGCTGCTTTGAAAACCCCGACATAATCCATGTGGACGGCAGCATAGACCCGGTGCGCGATGTCGAAACCATAAATCTTGAACTGATTTTTGCCGATATGGAAACGGTGGAAAAGCGCATCGACCGCGCCAAAAAGAACGCCCGCGGCGGCGACAAGAGCTTTTTGGCCGAAGCCGAGCTGCTGGAACGCGCCTATGCCCATCTGGAAAGCGGAAAGCCCGTGCGCTCAATGGAAATGACGCAGGACGAAAAGAAATACATGGAACAGCAGTTCCTGCTGACCTCCAAGCCGGTTATCTATGCCGCAAACATCAGCGAGGACGACATCGCCCGCGGCGACGAACTCCCCCTTGTCCGCAAGCTCCGTACCCTGGCCGACGCCGAGGGCGCTCAGGTTCTGGTTATAAGCGCCAGAATCGAAGAGGAACTCTCGCAACTGGACAAAGAGGAAGCCGGGATGTTCCTTGCGGAGCTGGGCCTGAAGGAATCCGGGCTTGACCGCTTGGTTAAAGCCAGCTACTCCCTGCTGGGGCTTATAAGCTTTCTTACCGCCGGGCCTCAGGAGGTACGCGCCTGGACCATTACCGAAGGCACTAAGGCGCCGCAGGCAGCGGGGAAAATCCACTCCGATTTTGAACGCGGCTTTATACGCGCCGAAGTGGTAGCCTTTGACGCTCTTATGCAGTGCGGCAGCTATAACGCCGCAAAGGAGGCAGGGCTTGTCCGCTCCGAGGGCAAGGATTATGTAATGAAGGACGGAGACGTCGTCCTTTTCCGTTTTAATGTCTGATCTTATTACCTGTCTTTTTGCCGCCGCGGCAATATCTCCCCGGCTCCGCTCGGCGCTGATAATTTCCGCCGTTGTCATCTGGAGCATAATGATGCTGGTTGCCGCAATAGCATGGCTTATTATGCGCAAAAAATAGCCGTATCTTTTTTCCGGTATGCCGCACCGGTGCGGCATACTTTTTTACGCTCTGC
>JAQXIQ010000044.1 GCA_029007865.1 Bacillota bacterium | reverse complement strand
GTCGCGAGTGATGTGATGCTTGCCCACTGTGCCGAAGGCACAACATCATTGCCGTAGGCTACATCATTAGGCGAAGCCGACATCACTTGCCCGTAAGGGCAAACATCGTTCGGCAGACCTGCTTTATCGCAGGTTGCCGTGAGGCTCCTTTATTTGTGCTCTCTGAGTTCCGGAAAGCCGGGCGGCATACTGCCGGCACGTCAGGTGCGGCATTTTTCCTCCCTGTAGAGCTTATATATTATGGAATCCACCAAAGCGATGGTGCTGGCTTCTATTATGTCGGTGCTGACACCGGTGGTGGACCAGAAGGAAACCCCGTCCGTGCTTTCCACCATTACCCGCACGCGGGAGCCGGTTGCAAGTGACGAGTCCAGTACGCGCACCTTAAAGTCGGTAAGATGCATGGCCGCTATGGAGGGGTAGAACACTAACAGAGCCTTGCGCATGGCCTTGTCCAGCGCGTCTACCGGGCCCTTGCCCTCCGCCGCGGATATTTCGCTCTGACCGTTTACCGTGATCTTGACCATTGCGGAGGCATTGGTGGAGGCGCCCAGAAAGGGCTGATCCTCCATAACTTTATATAAGTCCAGAGTAAAATAGCTCCTGAGCATACCCTTTGTGCGCAGGGCAAGCAGTTCAAATGAGGCGTCGGCGCCTTCGAAGCGGTAGCCGTCGTGCTCCATCTGCTTGACGGTGGAGACCAGAGTCCGGGCAAGCTCTTTGTCGCCAGCAAGCTCCGGGTTCATATCCTCCAGCTTTTTAAGCACGGAGCTGCGTCCGGAGTATTCGCTCAGCAGTATTCTGCGCTGATTGCCTACGGCCTCGGGATGGATATGCTCGTATGCGCCCTCCTGCTTCAGGATGGCGTCCACGTGCATACCCGCCTTATGCGCAAAAGCGTTGCTGCCTACAAAGGGCATACTGCCCGGCAGGGTGATATTGCATATCTCGGCTACGGCACGGGTTATTCCGGTAAGCTTTTCAAGATGACTCCGGGGTATGCATTCGTAGCCCATTTTGAGCATGAGGTTGGGGATCACCGAGGAAAGATTGGCGTTGCCGCAACGCTCTCCGATGCCGGTCAGGGTGCCCTGCACTCCGCGGGCACCGGCGGAAACGGCGGCAAGCGACACGGCGGTGGCAAGGCCGCTGTCATCGTGAGCGTGTATGGACACCGGAGTGGACAGCGCGCTTACCGCTTTTGCGACGGAGCGCGCGGCGGCGTCGGGGAGACAGTCGCCGCAGGTGTCGCACAGGCAGACCTCCGATGCGCCGGCCTCCTGCGCTGCGCGCAGGCAGGCAAGGGCGTATTCCGGATCGCTGCGAAAGCTGCGGAAATAGTGTTCGGCATCAAAAATGACCTGCTTGCCGCTCCTAACAAGGTATTCCGTGCTCTGAGAGATCATATCCAGGTTTTCCTGAGGAGAAACGCCCAGCACAAGCTCGCAGTCCCGGGGGGAGCATTTGCCGAAGATCACGGCTATATCCACGCCGGAATCGGCAAGGGCGCGCAGAGAGGGGTCCTCCTGCGGGGAAATGCCCTTGCGCCTTGTGGCGCCGAAAGCGGCAAGGCGGGCATGCTTAAGGCTGATACTGCGGGAAAACAGCTCTGCGTCCTTAGGGCTTGCCGCCGGATTCCCCGCCTCTATTATGTCGATGCCCAGTTCGTCCAGCAGCCGTATGATGCGGAGCTTGTCCTGAGCGGAAAAGCTGATGCCGCAGCCCTGAGCGCCGTCCCTGAGCGTAGTGTCCAGAGTGGTTATTTTCATTTCTGGTTTATTACCGCCTTGATGCGGCGAACGCCCGCCGAGGAGCTTTACTCCTTTTTTATCTTGAAGTTGACAAGCTCCGCAGTGTTGGAGGCGTGAGGTCCGCCGCATATCTCCTTGGAGAAATCACCCATGGTATATACTTTTACCACCTGAGTGTACTTGTTTTCAAACAGGCCTATTGCGCCGCTGCGCTTGGCCTCCTCAAGGGGCATCTCCTGACAGGTCACGGGCAATGCCGCGGCTATGGCCTGGTTTACCAGGCGCTCGGTCTCGTCCAGCTCCTCCCTGGTCATCTTGCGGTCAAAGGAAAAGTCAAAGCGCAGACGCTCGCTCGTGATATTGCTGCCCTTCTGAGCAACGGAATCCCCAAGTACCCGGCGCAGGGCGGCGTGCAGCAGATGAGTTGCGGTATGCAGTCGGGCAGTCTCCTCCGTCTGCTCGGCCAGTCCGCCCTTGAAGCGCTGCTCGGCGCCTGCCTGGCTCTTGGCCTGATGCTCCTTAAATGCCGCGTCAAAGCCGTCCTTATCCACGGCAAGGCCGTCCTCGGAGGCAAGCTCGCAGGTGATCTCCACCGGGAAGCCGAAGGTGTCGTAAAGATGGAAGGCGGTAACGCCGTCTATGGTGTCGCCCTTGCTGAGCTTATCCGCCACCTTGCGGTATTCTTTAAGCCCCTGAGTAAGGGTGCGGGCAAAGCGCTCCTCCTCTTTATCCAGCTCCGAGATGATGCGGGCGCTGTTTTCCTCAAGCTCGGGATACGCGACCTTATACTGCGCAATTATTACCCGTGCTACCTGGGAGCAGAAGCCGGCGGGCATATCTATCTGCTTGCCGTATCTCACGGCGCGGCGTATAAGGCGGCGCAGGACATAGCCCTGGTCAACGTTGCTGGGAGTAATGCCGCGCTGGTCGCCTATTATAAAGGTGGCGCAGCGCATATGGTCGGCGATTATGCGGAATGCTTTTGTGACCTCCGGGCTCTGGCGGTACGAGTGACCGGACAGCTCGGCGATTTTATCTAATATTCCGGTAAAGGCCTCGGTGTCGTAAACGCTTTCCTTGCCCTCCAGAATACATATAGTGCGTTCAAGTCCCATGCCGGTGTCCACATTTTTCTGGCTGAGCTGGTGCAGGACTCCGTCGGCGGTGCGGTTGTACTGCATAAAGACGTCATTCCATATCTCCAGGTACTTGCCGCAGTCGCAGGCGGGAGAGCAGTCCGGGCCGCAGGCCGGCTTGCCGGTGTCTATGAACATCTCGGTATCCGGGCCGCAGGGGCCGGTCGGGCCTGCCCACCACCAGTTGTTTTCCGCAGGCAGGAAGAAAATGCGCTCCTTTTTTACGCCGCAGGCCAGCCACTGCTCGTATGCTTCGGTATCCCTGGGCGCGTTTTCATCGCCGGCAAAAACCGTAAAGGCCAGGCGCTCCGGGTCTATGCCCAGCCATTCGGGGCTGGTAAGGAATTACCAGGACCAGGAAATGGCCTCCTTTTTGAAGTAATCGCCCAGGCTCCAGTTGCCCAGCATTTCAAAAAATGTCAGATGGCCGGCGTCACCGACCTCGTCGATGTCTCCGGTACGCACGCACTTCTGCACGTCGCACAGGCGCACACCGGCAGGGTGCTTTTCACCCAGCAGATACGGCACCAGCGGGTGCATTCCCGCCGTTGTAAACAGCACCGAGGGGTCGTTTTCCGGTATCAGAGACGCGCTGCTGATAACCTGATGCTGCTTGCTGCTGAAAAACGCCAGCCATTTGCTTCTTAATTCGTCCACCGTCATTTTAATCACCTTTATCCCGTATGCCGCGGGACACCCTTCCGTGGTTTTAGCTTTAATAATAACACTTAATTATACATTATTATATATTTTTATAAATTTGATGTCAATGCCTTTGTGGGCTTGTTTTATGCGGAAGTATGCGGTATAATAGCATTGAGCAGCCGGCGGATACGGCCGGTATGAAAGGAACGGTGCAAAATGCGCATATCGCGTTTATTCCGCGCCGCCGTGTGCGCGGTGCTGATGATTATTTGTCTTATTACCTGTTCGTGCTCGGAGCGCATAGTGCTGGACTATGCGGAAAGCTTTGCGGTCTCTGCGTTCAGGCAGATAGACGGCAATAAGGGGTGTACGCTGTCGGAGGGCATGTACGCCTATACCGACAGGGAGGCTCTTGAGGCGGCGGCAGACGGACTGGAAAACTGTACGGAGCGGCAGAGAGATTTTTATTATGACATCTATTGCTGCGTGCAGCTTACGATAATAAAGGACGGCAAGCCTGATGTGTATACCAGGTACTTTTCCATAAGCGGCTATGACCTGACGGAGGAGCTGGACGGAGTGGCGGCGTTAGACAAGCTGAAGGCAAGCCTGAAGTTTGAACGGTACGACCTTACCAGGCTGACGCGCTTTATCTGACGGAGGCTGCCTTCCTGCCCGGGAAGTCGCCGTTAAAGGCGGATGGCAGACGGGCGCATGGGTTCAAAAGCAAAGAAACGGCGCCCCGGTGCGTAAAAGCATTGGGACGCCGTTATTTTCCGGACATCGGGTTCCGGGCATCGGGTTCCGGACATCGGGCAAAAACCGAAAGGTGACGCTTAAAGCGCCCGGAAGCGCAGGCTATGCGTTACTGGGCATAAATTGTAAAGCGGTTTGTGTATACTGCGCCGGGAGCAAGATGCTGCATATCGCGCTTGGTCTCAAGAGCGTCCACCTCGCCGTCATAGGCCGGTACGCTGCCCCAGGGCTCTACGCATACATAGGGGGCTTCGGTTTTGGGTGCGTGCCATATTCCCAGATAGCTCATATCGGGATATTCCATGCGGAGAAATCGCCCGTTTTTGGTGTTTTTGACGGTGACTGCGCGGCACATATCGGCAAGCACTATGGCGTCATTGTCAAAGAGGTTGTGGCGCAGCGGAAGAATTTTGCCGTCCTTGAGAGGGAAGGGTTGCTCGTCCCTGGTGGTATAGCAGGTGGGACTCATGGTTATGGCCTTAACAGGCTTTACGCAGTCAAACTCCAGGAAATAATCTTCAAAAACCGTGCCGTCATCGGCAAAGGGAATGTTGAAGCCGGGATGTCCGCCCACCGCGAATATCAGCTCCTTGCTGTCCGTATTGCGGACGGAAAAGGCGGTTTCCACTCCGGAGCCTTTGAGAGTATAGGTAATGGTGAGCTCAAAATCGAAGGGATACATGGCAAGGGATTTTTCGCTCTGAGTAAGACGGAAGGCGATGCTGTCGGAGCTCTGAGACAGCAGAGAATACTGAGTCTTGCGGGCAAAGCCGTGCAGGTTCATCTCGTACTCCTTGCCGTTGTAGGTGTATTTGCCCTGTGTCAGGCGGCCGCAGATCGGAAACAGATTGTATGCTCTGCCTGACCAGTAGGTGGGGTCGCCCTGCCAGAGGAACTCCGTGCCGTCAGCGGTTTTGATGCTTTGCAGCTCGGCTCCCATATCGGAGACCGATACGGTTATTTTGTCATTTGCAATGGTATAAAGCATGGGTTTTCACTCCTTGAAGGTTATATTTTATGCGTTTTCTGTATTATATCATAATTTATAAGATGTGACACCGTATATTTGTTCATAATACCGGAGAGTTGTACCGATTATTTGTTTTTTACTGCGGGAGTCATGCTTATAAAACGTTTGACAAAGAGACGGGGAGTCCGCTATAATAATATGGCGTATTTGCGCAGCAGCAGATTATGTGATGGAACAATAACATTACGGTTCCAGACACAGGTATATATGAAAGGATGAAAAATCATGTTAAGAACTTACCAGCCCAAAAAGAGACACAGAAGCAAGGTACACGGCTTCCGCAAGAGAATGGCTACCCAGAACGGCCGCAATGTGCTTGCACGCCGCAGGAACAGAGGCAGAAAAAAGCTCAGCGCTTAATCCGTCTGAAGTAAAAGGAGCTTCCCCATGCAGAAAAAATATATGCTGAAGAAAAACAAGGAATTCAGGTATGTCTACGGCAGGGGAGAGTCGGTATCGGACAGATATCTGGTACTGCTTACGGTTAAAAACCGTATGGGGCTAAAGGTGGGCTTTTCGGTAGGCAAAAAGATCGGCAAGGCGGTTTGCCGCAACCGTGTCAAGCGCCTGCTGCGCGAGTGTGCGCGCAGGCTTTTGCCGTTAAGCCCGCAGAACAGGAGCTACCTGTTTATCGCAAGGAGCGCCGCGGCGGACGCTTCATATCAGCAGCTCTACGCTTCCATGGAAAAACTGCTTAAACGCAGCGGTGGCGGCTGATGAAGCGGCTTTGTCTGTCCGTTATCAGATGGTACAAGCGGTATATTTCCCCCACGCTTCCGCCGTCGTGCAGGTTTTTGCCGACCTGCTCGGATTATGCCTATCAGGCGATAGAGCGCTTCGGTGTGGTCAGGGGCGGCTTGCTGGGGCTGTGGCGGATTCTTCGCTGTAATCCGTTCTGTAAGGGCGGATACGATCCCGTGCCGCAGAGGTGGCCAAGGGATAAGGCTTCCGGTGAAGCGGAGGCCGGGCAAGATAAAAATAAAAAGAAAGAAGAATAAGTTTTATTCTGTCGGTGCAAATGAATGACCGAGATATTGCTGCAATTCTTTAACTGGATAAACAATGTAATAACAGGAAACTTCGGACTTACGATTATTCTGTTTACTTTTCTGTTCCGTCTGGTTTGTCTGCCTCTTGATTTCTATTCCCGGAAGGGCCAGCGCGATTTTATGATCAAAACCCGCGCCATACAGCCCGAGGTGGAGCTTATTACCAAGGCATACAAGAATGATCCGCAGCGTCAGCAGCAGAAGATAATGGAGCTGCGCAAGAAAAACGGCATGGGAATGATGCCCAAGGGCTGTCTTAGCCAGCTGCTTGTTTATCCGCTGCTGATTGCCTTCTTTGCGGTATTCCGGCACATGGCGGCGCTGCAGATACAGGAGCTTTCCGAGTTTGTAACAAAATTCGGAGCCGATTCTCCGGAAGTGGCCACGTGGTTCAGTGAGAACAGCTTTTTGTGGATAAAGAATATATGGATGCCGGACAACCTCTTTACCACTGCGGATATCCCGGTGGTAAGGGTAATTCCGTTTATCAACTTTTCCAGCGCCATAGTGCCTCAGGGAACATATCTTGAGAGCGTAATGAGCGTTATCAACATTACTTCGGGCTCCGACGCGTTTAATGTTATATCCGCAAACATGGATGCGCTTGCCGCAACAAAGTTTAACGCCGGACATAACGGCTGGATGATCCTGCCGCTGCTCTCGGGCGGGCTGCAGCTGCTGAGCATGAAGATAATGACCAAGCTCAATCCGCAGCCCGAGGTGGATCCTTCCAATCCGCAGGCGGCCAGCGGCAACAAAATGACCAAGATCATGAACATCATATTCCCGATCCTGTTTGTGTTCATCTGCTTTACCTCTTCCAGTGCGCTGGCGATTTACTGGGTAACCTCCAGCATAATCATGATAGTCTTCAACATAGCCATTGCCAAGTTCCTTGACTGGCGTGACAACAAAAAGGCACAGGCTCAGGGAGCGGCCGCCAAATAAAGACCCGGGATAAAACGGAAAAAACTGAAAAGGAAATGAGATAAATGAGCCGTATATTGGAGATTGAGGGTAAAACCATCGACGAGGCCATTTTTGCGGGCCTGGAGCAAATGGGCTTATCCTTTGACGAAGTGGACATAGATATCCTTCAGGAGAGCAACAAGGGCTTTCTGGGCATAGGCAAGACCGACGCCAAGGTCAGACTTACCGAGCGCGATAAGACCAAAGAGGATGTCTGGGGAGGGGAGCCGCAGGAAAAGGCAAAGCCCGCACCGGCTCCGGCTGCCGATAAGGACACCGCACCCGTGCGCAGGGAAAAAAGAAACGCAGAGCGCCCGCGCAGGAACGAGAAACGCGACGCGTTTGAGAATTCTCCGGTGACAAAAAAGGAAATTGTGGGCACTCCTATCGGCACCGAGGAGCCTGCCATTGAGTTTCTGGCCGGTCTGCTCTCATCCATGGGCATCAACGGCAGCATCAAGGCGGTGCGCAATGATGACGGTATTTATGTGGATATTTCCGGAGACGGAATGGGACAGATAATCGGCTACCGCGGAGAAACGCTGGACGCCATGCAGTATCTGGCGTCGTTAGTGCAAAACAAGGACCGCCAGGACTATGTAAGGGTTACGCTGGATACGGAAAACTATCGCGCCAAGCGCGAACAGACGCTGGTGCGGCTGGGCAGGCGGCTTGCCGAAAAAGCCGTGCGGAGCGGGCACAGAGTCTCGCTGGAGCCTATGAATCCTTATGAGCGGCGCATAATACATTCGGCGCTTCAGGATGTAAGCGGAGTTACCACTGTAAGCGAGGGCGAAGAGCCCAACCGTCATGTGATAATTATTCCGGAGAAAAAATAAGTCGTGTCCTAAGAGCCGTTCCGAAAGCCGGAGCGGCTCTTTTTTAGATAAAACCGATGCGTACTTATCGGTTTGTTCGGGGAGGAAAGCGTATGCAGGATATTATAGCCGCAGTGGCGACGCCGCGCGGCAAGGGGGGCATTGCGGTAATCCGCATAAGCGGAGCCGGAGCGGGAAAGCTGCTCTCCGGCCTTTTCCGTCCCTGCCCTGCCCAAATAAGACCGCGGTATATGTATTACGGCGAGTTTTTAGCGGGAGACACCGCGGTGGATAAGGGACTGGCGGTTTTGTTTCAGGCCGGACATTCCTTTACGGGGGAGGAAACGTTAGAGCTGCACTGCCACGGGGGCGAGCGCGTTTCGGAGCTGCTGCTGGAGGCGGCAGTTGCCTGCGGAGCACGGCCGGCGCTGCCCGGAGAGTTTACCAAAAGAGCCTTTCTTAACGGAAGAATGGACCTTTCCGAGGCGGAGGCTGTGGGCGACATGATAGAGGCGGACAGCACCGCGGCGGTATTGCTGGCCAAGCAGGCGCTCTCCGGGGGGCTCAGGGAGCGCATAGAGGGCTTCCGCGACGAGCTGACAGATATGCTGGCTTCCATAGAGGCGGGGATAGATTATCCCGATGAACTGCCCGAGGAGGAAACCAGAGAGGATGTCTTGCGGCGCATTGCCGCGATGCTTGAGCAGGTGGACGGGCTTATTGCCACATACAACAGGGGGCGTATGCGCAAGGAGGGTATATCGGTCTGCATTCTGGGGCGGCCCAATGCCGGGAAAAGCTCTCTTATGAACGCATTATGCGGCAGGGACAGCGCTATTGTTACCGATATAGCGGGTACCACGCGCGATGTCCTGCACGAAACGGTGGAGATAAACGGGCTTGCGGTGCATCTGTATGATACCGCAGGCCTTCGCGGAACGGATGACCGGATAGAGCGGATAGGCGTGGAGCGCGCGCTGAAGCAGGCGGAATGCGCTGATCTGGTGCTGTATGTAACGGACGGAGCCCAGGGCATTACGCAGGAGGACGAACAGACTCTTGCCGGGCTGCGGAACAAGGGGATAAAATATGCCGCACTGATGAACAAAAGCGATATTGCGGGGCGGCGGAGTGCGGAAGGGATAAGCATAAGCGCACTGAGCGGCGAGGGCATTGATGAGGTCAGAAGCCTTATCGCGCAGGAGGCCGGAAATACCGCGGAGGGACTGGCCATAGCCAGTCTGAGACACATGGAGGCGCTCAGCGGATGCAGGGAGGCGCTGCGTGAGGCTCTGGAGGCGGGCCGCTTTCAACCGCTTGACTGTGTTTCCATAGACCTGCATGAGGCGTGGGAGCAGCTGGGAAGAATAACGGGTCAAAGCGTAAACGAGGAGATAATAGACAGGATTTTTTCAAAATTCTGCCTGGGTAAATAGTCCTAAGGATGGGTGGTTTTGTGGATAAGTTTGATTGCGTGATAATAGGTGCGGGGCATGCGGGCTGCGAGGCGGCGCTTGCGTGCGCGCGTACCGGTCTGAGTACGCTTATGCTGGCGCTCAGCGCGGACAGCATTGCCTTTATGCCGTGCAATCCCAGCATAGGCGGCACCAGCAAGGGGCATCTGGTGCGGGAGATTGACGCTCTGGGCGGACAGATGGGGATCACCGCGGACAAAACCGCGATGCAGCTTAAAATGCTCAATACCAGCAAGGGGCCGGCCGTGCATTCTCTCAGGGCACAGGCGGACAAGCTGGAGTATCAGAAAGAGATGCGCAGGGTGATAGAAAACTGCGAAAACCTCTCCGTGCGCCAGGATGAAGCGGTGGAGATCTGCGTTTCGGACGGAGCCGTATCCGGCGTGCGCACGGCGCTTGGTGAACTTATTGGCTGCAAGGCGGCGGTTCTGGCCACCGGAGTTTATATGCAGGCGCGCATAATAACCGGCGAAAAGTCCCGCGATTGCGGGCCTAACGGCTTTTTGCGCTCAGAGGGGCTGTCCGGAAGCCTGAGTGCGCTGGGAATGCCCATGCAGCGCTTTAAGACCGGTACCCCCGCAAGAGTGGACGGCAGAACGGTGGATTACGATAAAATGATACCGCAATACGGACAGGAAAACCTTATGTTTTCCTTTGAGTCGGAGAGCCCGGTTGTGCGCAATATCCCGTGCTATCTGACCTATACGAATGAGGAAACGCATAAGATCATACGGGCAAACCTGCACAGGTCGCCCATGTATTCCGGGAATATAAAGGGGACGGGAGCCAGGTACTGCCCCAGCATTGAGGATAAGGTGGTGCGCTTTGCGGATAAGCCCAGGCATCAGCTCTTTCTGGAGCCGGAGGGCGATTATACCCGGGAAATGTATGTTCAGGGGCTGTCCACCAGTCTTCCGGCGGACGTACAGCAGCAGATGCTGCATACCATACCGGGCCTTGAACACGCCTCCATGGTGCGCGCAGGTTATGCCATAGAGTACGACTGTCTCGACCCCAGATGTCTCAACGCCGCGCTGGGAGTCAAGGATATCGCCGGACTTTACTGCGCAGGCCAGATCAACGGCTCCTCCGGGTACGAAGAGGCCGCGGCGCAGGGGATAATTGCTGGCCTCAACGCATCCGCATTTGTACGGGGAATCCGGCCGCTTGTGCTCAGCAGGAGCGAAAGCTACATCGGCGTTTTTATAGATTACCAGGTGACCAAGGGGACACGGGAGCCGTACAGGATGATGACCTCCAGAGCGGAATTCCGGCTGAGCCTCAGGCAGGACAACGCCGATCTGCGGCTTACTCAAAAGGGATACCGCATGGGACTTGCTTCGGAAGAGAGATACAGACGAATGCTGGAGAGGCGTGCGCGTCTTGAGGCGGCAAAGACGGCGCTTGAGCAGTGCCGGCTGACTGCGGGGGAGGCAAACCGAGTGCTTTCCGCTGCGGGAGAAGAGCTTTGCGACACGGGAATGCCGGCTGCGGAGCTGCTTAAGCGTCCCGGGGTAAAGTATGCGCATATTGCGGCTCTGAAGGGTCTGCCGGGTCTGAATGATGCGGACGCTCTGACACTGGAGACCGATATAAAATATGCCGGATATCTGCAGAAGCAGCAGAGCAGAATCAACGAGATGGTCAGGCTGGAAAACAAAGTGCTGCCGCCGGATATTGATTATAAAGCCATAAAAGGGCTGCGCATAGAGGGCGCACAGAAGTTAGATGCGGTCAGGCCGTTAAATATAGGACAGGCGGGCAGGATTTCCGGGGTTTCGCCGGCAGACATCGCCGTACTTA
The DNA here is from genome assembly GCA_029007865.1 of Bacillota bacterium. Lineage (GTDB taxonomy): Bacteria > Bacillota > Clostridia > Christensenellales > QALW01 > UMGS1338. Next base: position 3,201 of record JAQXIQ010000044.1, on the reverse strand, counting down.
TCGTCTGGTTAGAAAAGCATAACGGCATTCAGGACGCCGAAACATAAAGCAACGCGGTGCCCCGGGCACTGCTATAAAAACGGAGAGAGCGATGGATATAAAACCGATATCAGATATAAAACCGATACTGTGCCGGGGGCTTGAGAGAATGCATATAGCCGATGCTCGGGAAAAGGCGGAAAAGCTGGAGATTTATGCGCAGAGGCTGATCCAGTACAATGAAAAGGTAAACCTGACCGCCATTACCAAGCCCGAGGAGATAGCCACAAAGCACTTTCTGGACTGCGCGGCATGCGCTCATCTTATCCCGGAGGGGGCTTACTGCGCCGACATAGGCACCGGCGCCGGATTTCCCGGTATGGTGCTTGCGCTGGTGCGCCCGGATATAAACATGGTGCTGTTTGATTCGTTAAAAAAGCGGCTGGCGTTTCTGGAGGAGCTTTCCGGTGAGCTGGGCATAAAAGCCAAGTGCGTGCACGCCCGTGCCGAGGACGCGGGAGCCAGCCCCATGTACCGCGAAAAATTCGATGTTGCGCTCTCCAGAGCCGTTGCCAGGATGTCGGTGCTGTCCGAGCTTACGCTGCCGTTTGTGAAAAAAGGCGGCATACTGCTTGCCCTGAAGGGGCCGGACGCCGGGAGCGAGCTGGCGGACGCCGCGCGCGCCATAAAGCTGCTGGGCGGCGGGACTCCGACGGTGGAGCCCTCCGGGGCGTTTGACGGCCAGCAACATAATTTTGTCATCATCCGCAAGGTGGGGCGCACCCCTGCCGGATATCCTCGCAAGGCGGGACTCCCGGCCAAAAACCCCATAGTCTGAAACCGATAGTCTGAATACGATGCCCCGCACGGCATTTCGAAATGCCTTGCGGGGTCGTTTGATTTTAATTTTATACACCTGCGCCGGTGCGTTAAACTTTTGCGGAGAGTTATATGCGTATGCGGTACGACATAAGCGGTGCGGCAAGCAAATGTCAATACCCGAAGCAAATCGGGCTTGGAAAATCTGCTTCGGGTATTCGATTTTGCTGAAAATTGAGCAAAAATCACCTTATTATTCTTGACATCGGGAGACTCTTTTGATATAATTTACAATTGCATTATAGGGTAATGTGGGGAGTAATATCTTACATGCCATGGGGAAAGGGGTTTTCTGCGGTTTCATTTATATTTTTACCATACATCAGTGAAAATATCAAGCGAAATCGGCAGTTAATTTTTTCTTCAACACTGTAAGGCAGTATGTAATACGGGAGAGTGAATGTATGCTTCACGAAGTGCAGATGGGAAAAAGAACCAGAAAGAGTTTCTCCAGGATCGCAGCAAGCGAAAAGATGAGCGACCTTATAGAAATTCAGAAGGATTCCTTCCAGAACTTCATAGCCACCGATCTAAGCAGCATAATCAGGGATTTTTCGCCCATTGACGATTTCTCTCAGAATATGCGGCTGGAGTTTCTTACCTGCTATCTGGAGGGTGTTAACGGAAAGCCCGTTGTGGTGGAAACCGCCGACGAATCCAAGCAGAAAAAGAAGGAACACGACGAAAAGGAAGCACTGGGGCTTGCCAGCGCAGACGAGGATGAGTCGGAATATGACGAGCTGAGCTATCGCGTCGAGCGTTTTAAGACCAAGTATTCCGTAGAGGAGAGCAAGGAAAGAGACGCTACCTTTGCGGCGCCCATGAAGGTAAAGGTAAGGCTTACCGTAAAAAATGAGGACGGCTCGGTGCGCGATATTACGGAGCAGGATGTCTTTATGGGAGATTTCCCGCTTATGACTCCGACCGGCACTTTTATAATCAACGGAGCCGAGCGTGTTATAACCAGTCAGCTGGTGCGCAGTCCCGGAGTCTATTTTGAAAAAATAGATAAGGCCGAGAAGCAGCAGTATACCGCTACGCTTATTCCTAACCGCGGAGCGTGGCTGGAATTCGAAATAGATAAAGAAAATATATTCAAGGTAAAGGTGGACCGTACGGGCAAGGCTACCATTACCACCCTTTTGCGTGCTCTCAGCGCGGAAATGGGCTCCGACGAGCAGATAATCGAGGCTCTGGGCTATGACAAGGGTGAGGATCAGGGTAAGCCGGGAGACGAGGAAAAGGTTTTTGCAAACGACATAGTGCGCTTTACTCTCAAGCGCGACGAGGAGAGCAATCCGCCCGTTGCATGCCATATCGACGGTCTTACCGAGATGTATAAAAAGCTGCGTCCGGGCGAGAACGCCACCGTGGAAACCATGGAGGAGCGCCTGAGTGACACCTTCTTTGACCATAAGCGTTATGACCTGTCCAGAGTGGGACGCTATAAATTCAATAAAAAGCTTGCCGTATCCAACCGCATTGAGGGACAGACGGCACTGGAAAACATCATAAATCCCGATACCGGCGAGCTGCTTGCAGCCAAAGGGGATGTCATTTCCCGCGAGCAGGCGCTGAATATCGAAAACAGCGGCATAAGGGTTGTCAAAATTATAATCCGTCACAAGAATGATGCCGGCAAGGTGGTAACCGCCAAGCAGGTCGTGCTTTCCAACCGTTTTGTGGATGCCTCGGCATATCTTGATTTTGACCCGGAAAGCTGCGGCCTTAACGAGAAAGTCTACTATCCGGTGCTTAAGGAAATACTGGATAAAAATCTTTCCGAGGATGAACTCAGGGAGGAGCTCAGTCAGCGCAGGGAGGAGCTTATACCGGAGCATATTCTGCTGTCCGATATACTCTCTGCCGTTAACTACGGCATAAACCTTTGCGATTATTATGACGAGGATGACGACTCCGATGAGGACAGCCAGGAGGATGTGATACGCCATTCTCATATTCACGACGATATCGACCATCTGGGCAACCGCCGTGTCCGCTGCGTCGGAGAGCTGCTCCAGAACCAGCTGCGCGTAGGCTTTTCCAGAATGGAGAGAGTGGTTAAGGAGCGCATGAGCACGCTGGGAATGGAGTCGGTTACTCCGTCTCTTCTGATAAACATCCGCCCCGTGACCGCTGCAATAAAGGAGTTCTTCGGCTCCTCGCAGCTGTCGCAGTTCATGGACCAGAACAACCCGCTTGCGGAGCTTACGCATAAGCGCCGTCTGTCGGCTCTGGGCCCGGGAGGTCTTAACCGCGACCGGCCTTCCTTTGAAGTCCGCGACGTTCACTACACTCACTATGGCCGTATGTGCCCGATCGAGACTCCTGAAGGTAAGAACA